>JANXSA010000043.1 GCA_025352915.1 Rhodospirillales bacterium
CAAAAAACTTTCTACCCTAAGTGGATAAAGTTTTTTTGCTTCTTTTTGTTCACAAAAAGAAGACCTTCCTTGCCTTCGGACATAGGAAACCCAACCATGACGCACTACACGCAGGCACACTGGGGCATCTACGAGATCGAGGCCAACGGCAGCGCGACGCCGAACATCCTGCCGTGGCGCCGCGACCCCGATCCCAGTGCCATCGGCCTGCATGCACTGGCGCCCGCGTTGGATCGCGTCCGCGTTCGCCGCCCTTCGGTGCGCCGCTCCTGGCTGGAACGTGGCCCGGGCAGCGCGCCGGAACTGCGCGGGCGGGAGCCGTTCGTTGAGGTGGAATGGGACGTGGCGTTGGACCTCGTCGCAGCCGAACTCATCCGGGTGCGCGCCGAGCATGGCAACGACGCGATCTTCGGCGGCTCTTATGGCTGGGCCAGCGCCGGGCGGTTTCACCACGCCAACAGCCAGGTTCACCGCTTCCTCAACATGATCGGCGGCTATGTCCGCCACAACGACAGTTACAGCCTGGGCGCCGGGCGCGTCATCATGCCGCATATCGTGATGCCGATCGACACGGCGTGGAACAGCCACACTTCGTGGGACGTGATCGTCGAACACACCAAGCTGTTCGTCACCTTCGGCGGGGTGCCGGCGAAGAATGCGCAATCGTCCAGCGGCGGGGCGGCCGACCACCGGGTGCGCGAGGGGCTGTACGCGATGGGCCGCTCCGGCATGCGGGTGGTCAACATCAGCCCGGTGCGCGACAACATCGATACCGGGACCGAGGTGGAGTGGATCCCGATCCGCCCCAACACCGACACCGCGCTGATGATGGCGCTGGCGCACACGCTGGTGGCCGACGGCACGGTGGACCGCGATTTTCTGGCGCGTTGCTGCAACGGCTACGAGAAATTCGAGCCGTATCTGATGGGTGCCGAGGACGGCATCGCCAAGACGGCGGATTGGGCCAGCGCCATCACCGGCGTGCCGGCCGCGCGCATCACCGCACTGGCGCGCGAGATGGCCGCGACCCGCACCATGCTCAACACCGCCTGGTCACTGCAACGTGCCTCGCATGGCGAGCAGCCGTTCTGGATGATCGTCACCCTGGCCAGCATGCTGGGCCAGGTCGGCCTGCCGGGTGGCGGGTTTGCCGTCGGCTACGGCCCGACCAACGGCGTCGGCAGCGCGCATATCAACCTGCCAGGCCCATCTTTGCCGCAGGGGACCAACAAGGTGCGCGGCTTCATCCCGGTGGCCCGTATCGCCGACATGCTGCTGAACCCCGGCACCGCGTTCCACTACAACGGCGGCGTCCACACCTATCCCGATATCAAGCTGGTCTACTGGGCCGGCGGCAACCCGTTCCACCACCACCAGGA
The DNA here is from genome assembly GCA_025352915.1 of Rhodospirillales bacterium. GTDB lineage: Bacteria > Pseudomonadota > Alphaproteobacteria > Acetobacterales > Acetobacteraceae > CAMDGX01. The sequence continues at coordinate 1,380 of JANXSA010000043.1, forward strand.
TCTCAGCCGGCTGATGCAGGCCTGGCAGAAGCCCGAGTCGATCTTCGTCCATGAGCAGTACTGGACCTCCACCGCCAAGCGCGCCGACGTGGTGCTGCCGGCCACCATCACGCTGGAACGCAACGATATCGGCTATGCCACCCGCGAGGGCCATGTCGTGGCGATGCGCCGCGCGGTCGAGCCCGCCGGCCAGGCGCGCGACGATTTCGCCATCTTCACCGGGCTGGCGGAACGCATGGGCGTGAAGGACGCCTTCACCGAGGGCCGCGACGAGATGCAATGGGTCGAGCATCTCTATGCCGGCCTGGTCAAGCGTGGCGACTCCATGGGCATCGCCCTGCCGGACTTCGCCACGTTCTGGGAACAGGGGCTGGTCAGCATGGAACAGCACGACAAGCCCGTCATCTTCCTCGAAGCCTTTCGCCAGGACCCCGGCGCCAACATGTTGAATACCGAATCCGGGCTGATCGAAATCCATTCCGAGCGTATCGCCGGCTTCAACCTGCCCGACTGCCCGGGCCACCCGACCTGGATGGAGCCGTTGGAATGGCTGGGCGGCGAAGGCACGGCAACCTATCCGCTGCACCTGCTCTCCGACCAGCCCGCCCGCCGCCTGCACAGCCAGCTCGACGCCAGCCCGCACAGCCTGGCCGGCAAGGTCGCCGGGCGCGAGCCGGTCTACCTGAACCCCGGCGACGCCGCCGCCCGCGGTATCGTCGATGGCGATGTGGTCGAGGTGTTCAACGATCGCGGAAAATGCCTCGCCGGCGCGATCGTCACCGCGGACATCATGCCCGGCGTGGCGCGGCTCGCGACCGGCGCCTGGTTCGACTACGACTGGCAGACCGGGGTGGAAAAACACGGCAATCCCAACGCGCTGACCCGCGACATCGGCGCCTCCGGCCTGTCGCAGGGCTGCACCGCGCAATCCTGCCTGGTCGATGTGCGGGCGGTGGACGGGCCGGTGCCGGCGGTCACGGCGCATGCCTTGCCGGACTTCGCGGCGCTGCGATGAACCCAAGGTTCGGCGAGTGCAGATGGCGAAGGCAAGGAAGGAAGAATCTTCTTTTTGTGAACAAAAAGAAGCAAAAAAACTTTATCCGTTTGCGGTTCGCGATGGTCGTCGGCCCCGCGCAATGGACGAAGTTTTTTTGCTTCTTTTTGTTCACAAAAAGAAGGCCTTTCCTTGCTTTCCCCCCTTGGCGAGGGTCGCATGACACGGCGCGGTGACAACGGCACGCTGATTATGACCGAGGCCGATCTGCGCGCCATGCTGGACACGATTCCGGCCGGGGTGGCGCTGATCGACCGGCAGGCGCGGCATTGCTACGTCAACGAGGCCTACTGGAACCACTTGCGGACGCCGCCGGAGCAACTCCTCGGGAGGACCATCCGCGAGGTGATCGGCCAGGAGGCCTATCTCCGGCTCCGTCCCGACCCGATCCACCGCACCCTGTTCGACCGCGCGCTGGAAGGCGAAGTCGGCGTGTGGGAAGGCTGGCTCGGCTATCTCGACGGCGAGCGCTATGTCCACCGCACTTACGTTCCGTTCCGCAACGCCAGCGGCGAGGTGGTCGGCGTGGTCGGCTATAGCCGCGACATGACCGAGCTGAAGGCCGGCGAGGCGCAGTATGCCGCCATCACCGCCGCCGCACTCGATTGCATTATCGTGTTCGACGACATCGGCCGGGTGGTGGAGTTCAACCCGTCGGCCGAGCGCAGCTTGGGCTTCTCCCGAGCCGCCGCGATCGGGCGGCCGGTCGCCACGCTGCTCGACTTGCCCGCGCTGCGGGCCAACGAGAACGGCCAATGGGCAGCGCCCGAGGGCACGCCCGCCTGGGTCGGCAGCCGGATCGAGACCGAGGCGGTGCGCGAAGACGGCGCACGGTTTCCGGTGGAATTGGCCGTCGGCGAGGTGCGGCTGCCATCCCGCCGCCTGTTCACCGCTTATCTGCGCGACCTCTCGGCGGCGCGCACCGCCGAGGCGGAAATCCAGCGCCAGCGCGAGGCGCTGCACGAAAGCGAGAAGATGGCCGCCTTCGGCTCGCTGCTCGCCGGCGTGGCGCACGAGCTGAACAACCCGCTGTCGATTGTGATCGGCAATGCGATGATGCTGGGCGAGGAAGCCAAGGAACTCGCCCCCGCCCTGGTCGGCCGCACCGACCGCATCCAGGCCGCGGCCGAGCGCTGCGGGCGGATCGTGCGCAGCTTCCTGGCCCTGGCGCGGCAGAACCGCAGCCAGGTCAAGCCGATGTCGATCGCCACCGCCGTGCAGACGGCATTGGAGTTGCTGGCCTACGGCTTGCGCGGCAGTGGCGTTGCGGTGGAGCGCGACATCCCCGGCGACCTGCCGAGCGTGCCGTGTGACCACGACCAGTTTAACCAGGTGCTGAGCAACCTGCTGGTCAATGCCCGCCAGGTGCTGGAGGCCCGGCCACAGCCGCGCCGGGTGCGCATTTCCGCCCGGCTCGACGGCGATTTCGTCCGCGTCGACGTCGCCGATAACGGGCCCGGCGTTCCGGAGGCGTTGCGCGGCCAGATCTTCGACCCGTTCTTCACCACCAAGCCGGCGGGGATCGGCATGGGCATCGGGCTTGCGGTGTCGCGCGGGATCGTCGAGGTGCATGGCGGCACCCTGGCGCTGGAGGAATCTCCGGGCGGCGGCGCCTGTTTCGTCATCCGCCTGCCCCGGCACAGCGCGGATGAGGGGATTGCCGAGGAAGAAGCCGCAGCCCCGCTGGCGCGCGCGCGGCAACCGGCGCTGGTGCTGGATGACGAGCCCGAGATCGCCGCCCTATTGGCGGATATGCTGGGCCGCCAGGGCTATGATTGCGACGTGGTGGATACTGGCGAGGCGGCACTCCAGCGGCTGGCGGCGCAGGATTATGCGCTGATCCTGTGCGATCTCAGGATGCCGGGGATCGATGGCGCCGCGGTGTATGAATGGCTGCGCCAGCACCGGCCGCATCTATGCGCCCGTGTGGGTTTTGTGACCGGTGACACGCTTGGCTCGGCCACCGAAGGCTTCGTCGCGCGCACCGGGCGGCCGATGCTGGAAAAGCCGTTCGTGCCATCGGCGCTGCGGCAATTGGTGGCGGAAATCCGCGCCAGCGCCGGCGACTAGGCCGGGAATATCCGGCTTGCGCGGGGCGCAAGGCTGGTGTCTGATCCCGAGACCAAGGCCGAATGGCTGTCAGCAGGAGCCCTCATGATGTTCAAACTCACGCGCCGCCAGACGCTTGCGGCTTTCTCGGCGATGGCGCCGATGGCCACATGGAGCCCGGATGTCCAGGCCGCGACGCCGCGCGACGCGCTGGTGATCGCCAAGTCGATCGACGACACCATCACGCTCGATCCCGGCGAGTGCTACGAGCTGACCGGCATCGAGATCGACACCAATCTCTATGACCGCATCCTGCGCTATGAAGCCGAAGACCTGACCAAGATGGTCGGCGGCGTGGCCGAGAGCTGGACCGTCAGCGCCGACGGCAAGACCTACACGTTCAAGATCCGCGCCGGCCTGAAGTTCCACTCCGGCAACCCGGTCACCGCTGAGGACGCCGCTTGGTCGCTGCAGCGCGTTGTCATCATGAACAAGACCTCCGGCTTCCTGCTGACGCAGCTCGGCTGGGACAAGAACAACGTCAAGGACCTGGTGAAGGCGTCCGGCGACACGCTGACCGCCGTCGTGCCCGCCGGCTTCGCGCCGACGCTGGTGCTGAACCTGATGACCTCCATCGTCGCCTCGGTGGTCGACAAGAAGGTCGCGCTGGCCAACGAGAAAGACGGCGACCATGGCAATGCCTGGCTGAAGACCAATTCGGCCGGCTCCGGCGCCTACAAGCTGGTGGCGTGGAAGCCGAATGAGAGCATCACGCTGGAGGCGTTCCCGGGCTTCCGCATGGGCGCGCCGAAGCTGAAGCGCGTCATCATGCGCCACCTGCCGGAGCCCGGGGCGCAGCGCCTGGCGCTGGAAAAGGGCGATATCGACGTGGCCCGCAGCCTGACGCCTGACCAGCTGACGCCGATCAAGGCGAACAAGGACATCAAGGTCGAGTCCTTCGCCGGCGCCAATAACTGGTACGCCATCATGAACCTGAAGCACGGCCCGTTTGCCGATGTGCGGGTCCGCAAGGCGGTCAAGATGCTGATCGACTACCAGGCGATGGCCAATACCTTCCTGAAGGACCGCTTCTTCGTCCATCAGACCTTCCTGCCGCTGGGTTATTTCGGCGCCACCGCGTACAACCCATTCAAGCTGGACGTCGCCGGGGCGAAGAAGCTGCTGGCCGAGGCCGGCTTCCCCAACGGCTTCGAGGTGAAACTGTCGGCCAACACCAACGACCCGTTCCCGCAGATCGCCCAGGCGATCCAGGCGACCCTGGCGATGGGCGGCATCAAGGCGACGATCGCGTCCGGCGATGCCAAGCAGGTGATCGGCGAAATCCGCGGTCGCACTTTCCAGATGGCGCTGATCTCTTGGGCGCCGGATTATTTCGACCCGCACACCAATGCCGATTTCTTCGTCAACGGCGCCGACCTCAGCGACCCACCGAAGGCGCGCACCGGCCCGTGGCGCGCCAGCTGGCTGATCCCCGAACTGACCGCCGACATGCTGAAGGCGGCCCGGGAGCTGGACGGCAAGAAGCGCGAGGCTATGTATGTCGAGCTGCAGAAGCGCGTAACCGATGAAGGCCCGTATGTCTGGATGTTCCAGAACAACTGGGTCATCGCCATGCGCTCGAACCTGCGCGGCTACCCCAAGGGCCTGTTCGAGGACCTGTTCTTCTACCGCACGATCTCCAAGGTCTGAGCGATCGAGCCCGTGTCTGACGCCAGTTCCGAGGCACGGCACAAGGAAGATGGAGTGGCGCGGCGGCTTGCAGCACCACTTCGTCGTCTGGGTGGCGTGGTGTTCTCGGTCATCCTGACCTTCCTGGGCTTGACCGCGGTGACCTTCGTGATCGGCCGGTTCATGCCGATCGATCCCGTCATCAGCATCGTCGGCGACAAGGCCAGTACCGAGGTCTACGACCGCGTCTACAAGGAACTCGGCCTCGACCAGCCGGTGGTGGTCCAGTACGCGACCTATCTTTCCAAGGTCGTGCGCGGTGAGTTCGGCAACTCGGTGATGACCGCCCGGCCGGTCCTCGAGGATGTCTGGCGCGTCTTTCCCGCGACGATGGAACTGGCCTCGCTGGCGCTGATCATCGGCGTGCTGGTGGGCGTGCCGATGGGCGTGATCGCCGCCACCAATCGCGGCCGCGTGGTGGACCAGATCGTGCGGTTCATGTCGCTGCTCGGCTATTCCATGCCGGTATTCTGGCTCGGCCTGGTCGGGCTGCTGCTGTTCTACGCCAAGCTCGGCTGGGTCGAGGGACCCGGGCGGCTGGACGTGGCGTTTGACGACATGGTGCCGACCATCACCGGCTTGATCACGATCGACGCGATCCTGGCCGGCGAGGACGAGGTGTTCTTCAACGCGCTCGGCCACCTGATCCTGCCGGCCTCGATCCTCGGATACCTGTCGCTGGCCTATATCGCGCGCATGACCCGCAGCTTCATGCTGGCGCAGTTGGAACAGGAATACATCCTGGCCGCCCTGGCCAAGGGGCTGTCGCCCTGGCGGGTGGTGTGGGTGCACGCGCTCGGCAATGTCTGGGTCCAGCTGATCACCGTGGTGGCACTCACCTTCGGCAGCCTGCTGGAGGGTGCCGTGCTGACCGAAACCGTATTCGCCTGGCCGGGCCTCGGCCTCTACATGAAAAACTCGCTATTCGCCGCCGACCTCAATGCGGTGCTGGGGGCGACCTTGCTGATCGGCACGATCTACATCTTCCTGAACATGCTGTCCGACATCGTCTACACGTTGGTCGACCCGCGCGCGCGAGAGCCGTCATGACCGCCACCCGAACGGGCGCCGGGCCAACCTTGCGCGCCTGGCTGCTCGACCCCGCACCGGCCAGCCGCCGTCAGGCACGGCTCGGCGGCTGGTTTCGTGCCTGGCTCGCCTTCCAGCGTAACACCCTGGGCATGGTCGGGCTGGCGATCGTCGTCCTGCTGGTAGTGATCGCAGCGGGCGCACCGTTGATCGCGGACCCGTCCACGGCACTGACCCAGGTGTTGGAAGACCGGCTACAGCCGTCGTCCTGGGCGCATCCATTCGGCACCGACGAACTGGGCCGCGACATCATGGCGCGCATGGCGTTCGGCGCCCGCATCACGCTGACCATTGTGCTGTTGGTCAGCCTGATCGTGGTGCCGATCGGCCTCGCCATCGGCCTGCCCGCCGGATATTTCGGCGGCTGGATCGACGCCGTTCTGATGCGCCTGACCGACATCTTCCTGGCCTTCCCCCGGCTGATCCTGGCGCTGGCCTTCGCCGCCGCCCTCGGTCCGGGCATCGAAAACGCCGTGATCGCCATAGCACTCACCGCCTGGCCGCCCTATGCCCGCCTCGCCCGCGCCGAAACGATGACCCGCCGGCGCAGCGAGTTCATCCAGGCCGCCGAGCTTCAGGGCGCCTCACACCTGCGCATCATCGCCACCCAAATCGTGCCACTCTGCCTGCCCTCGGTGATCATCCGCCTGACGCTCGACATGGCCGGCATTATCCTGACCGCCGCCGGGCTGGGCTTCCTCGGCCTCGGCGCGCAACCGCCCTCGCCGGAATGGGGTGCCATGGTCTCCACCGGCCGCGCCGTGCTGCTCGACCAGTGGTGGGTGGCGACCCTGCCGGGGATCGCCATATTCATCACCAGCCTCGGCTTCAACCTGCTCGGCGACGGGCTGCGCGACGCCGCCTCCGGCCGCGGTTGAGGGCCGCCGCATGATGGACGCCCCGCTGCTGCGCGTGCGCAACCTCAGCGTCACCTATCCCAGCGACGACGGCGACTTCAAGGCCGTGCGCAACGTCAGCTTCACCCTGGGGCGGGAGCGCCTCGGCATCGTCGGCGAATCCGGCTCCGGCAAATCCACCACCGGGCGCGCCATCATGGGCCTGGCCCGCCCGCCCGCCCGTGTGGCCGCCGACGAACTGGTGCTCGGCGACATCGACCTGCGGACCCAATCCGAGCGCCAACTGCGCCGCCTGCGCGGCAAGCGCATGGCCATGGTGCTGCAGGACCCGAAATACTCGCTCGACCCCGTCATGTCGGTCGGCCAGCAGATCGCCGAAACCCACCGCACCCATCTCAACAGCAGCAAGGCCGAAGCCAAGGCGGCGTCGCTGGAAATGCTGAACGCCGTGCATATCCGCGACCCCGAGCGCGTCTACGCGATGTATCCGCACCAGGTCTCCGGCGGCATGGGCCAGCGCATCATGATCGCCATGATGCTGATCGCCGGCCCGGAATTGCTGATCGCCGACGAACCGACCTCGGCACTCGACGTCACGGTCCAGAGCCAGGTGCTGTCGATCATGGATGAGCTGGTGCGCGAGCGCGGCATGGGCCTGATCCTGATCAGCCACAACCTGCATCTCGTCTCCTCGTTCTGCGACCGCGTGCTGGTGATGTACGCCGGCCAGATCGTCGAGATATGCGACGCCGGCCGCCTCGCCGACGCCCAGCACCCCTACACCCGCGGCCTGCTCGCCGCCCTGCCCGAACTCGGCCGCCGGCGCCACGAGTTGCCGCAATTGCAGCGCGATCCCGCCTGGATGGACGACATCGTGACCCCGCTGGAAACGACCTCTGTGAAGGGTGGGGCATGAGCATCGACCTCCACCAGGTCACCGTCACCTACGGCAAAGGCGCCAAGCGCTTTGACGCCGCCCGCAACGTGTCGCTCTCGGTCGGCGCGGGCGAGGCGTTCGGCCTGGTTGGCGAATCCGGCTCCGGAAAATCCACCGTCCTGCGCGCCGTCGCCGGGCTGATCGCCCATGCCGAAGGCCGCGTGATGCTGGCCGGCGCTGAAATGGGCCGCAAGCGCACCACCGCCCAGCGCAAGATGGTCCAGATGGTGTTCCAGGACCCCTACGGCTCCCTGCATCCCAACCAGACCGTCGACCAGACCCTGTCGATGCCAATCGCCATCCACAAGCTCGGCGACGCCGACCGCCGTGTCTCGGCGGCCCTGGAAGAAGTCGGCATGGGGCCCACTCACCGCTTCCGCTACCCGCACCAACTCTCCGGTGGTCAGCGCCAGCGCATCGCCATCGCCCGCGCCCTGATCCTGGAACCGCGCATCCTGCTGCTGGACGAACCAACCTCCGCCCTCGACGTCTCAGTCCAAGCCGAAATCCTCAATCTCCTAAGCCGCCTGCGCCGCGACCTCGGCCTGACCCTGCTGATGGTCAGCCACGACCTCGCGGTGATCGCCCATTTGTGCGACCGCATCGCAGTGATGAACCGCGGCGAAATCGTCGAAACCACCACCGCCGACGCACTCGCCGCCGGTGATGTGCAAAACCCCTACACGCAGCAACTCCTGCGCTCCAACAAAGGCTTCGACCCCAGCGGTGGCGATCTCGACCTGCTGGACGCGGTGCCGATCCGGGGGTGAAGGAGGCAAGGCCAGGGCTTTGCCCTGGACCCACCAAGGGCCGGCGGCCCTTGGATCCCATTGACGAAGGTCCAGGGGCTTGGCCCTGGCTCGTCTGGGCGGCGCCCAGCTTTTTCGTCTGAATCGGTCATCCAATACGAGGATTGATATTGGCGCGAGTTGCGCCGCTTTTGCGCGCGGCGCACATTCCAGAATTCAAAAAATGCCGCCGCCAGCCTGGAGCGATTTGGCACCGACCTGCTGCACCCGCGCAATTGCAAGCGTCAGCGCGGGCCGCATTCCGGCATCACTGGCGTACCAAAACACACCGAATATTCGCTCTTTTTTTTCCGTCACGGCATACGATTGTGAGGGAAGTCGTTTTATGATGAGTAGAAATACTCAATTATAAATCTTCAAATATTCGTATTGATTTGTAATATTTGTCAGTATTTTTTACACTTTTTTAATGCTATTGTATGTATTTTTCGAACATATTGAAATACCTTGGTTATTAAATTCACGATTTTACACATTTATAGAATACACTCGCGTGTATATGGCGTATCTTATTGAAATATATCGCATATTTTTGCTGGCACGAATGATGCTTCGGATGCGACGCGGAAGCATGAGCTTTCGAGTTATGGAGAAGACCATGCGCCAATATTTTCTGGCGGCTGCCGTCGGTGCGCTCAGCCTGCTTGCAACTGTACCTGCCAGGGCCGACCTGGTGCTTCAGACCGGCCTCGTCGGTGGGTCGGGCGGTCTTTCGAACGTGGTTTTCAACCCATGCGGCTTGGGAACCCAGCTCGGCGTCACAATCCAGGGCTGCCTGAATGACTCGCCGACCACCTTGGTGAACTTCTTCGGATTGGAAAACCTGACGATCGGTGGCGGTGGCCAGGCGACGATTGTCGCCGACGACGGCGCCTTTGACGCCTTGCATATCCAGCTCGCAGATCCGACTCTGGGATTCACGAAGCTGCAATTCAACATCGATGCTCTCGACGATGGCACCGCAAGCTTCATCGGCGTTGATCAGTTCGGAACCGTCTTCAACTTCGGATCCTTTGAGATCGACGGCAACGGCCAGAATTTGTTCACCATGAGCGCCCTGAACGGTCAGGTCGCGACCAGCTTTACGATTTTGTCGACCACCCCCCTTCAGAGTATCAGCGATCTTGGACAGGTGCGGCTGGGTGCGTCCAGCGCGGCCGTTTGCGCCAATGGTGCCACGAACTTCCCGATCTGCAGCTTGCAGGTGGTGGAGACTCCCGAACCGATCAGTGTGGCGTTGATGGGCGTGGGGCTGCTGGGCCTGGGTGCCGCCCGGATGTTTAGGCGCCGCGGGGCCTAGCCCCAACCGGCGCCGGCCCTGGTCCGTGCAGGGCCGGCGCCGACATCAGCGGGGTCCGAAGCACCTGTGATGGGTACGGACCCCGTTACCCTGTTGTGCTGGCTGCAATACTCAGCGACGCGCCGTAGCCAGCAATTCCTCGACGATGCGTTCAAGCTGGGCGATGGTGTTGCAGGTCACCATCTGGTGGCAGAACGGGGCGTAGCGGTACATGTCGCTATCCCCGGTTCCCCAGAGCGGTTGCGGCTCCGGGTTCAGCCAGACCACCCGCCCGGCGCGGCTGAAGATGCCGGCCATGAGTTCAGTGCGCGCTTCATTGCGGTTGCCACGGGCGTCGCCGAGGATGATCACCGTGGTCTGCCGGTTGATCTTGTTCAGCGCGAGGGCAGAGAAGTCTTCCAGCGACTTGCCGTAGTTGGTCGAACCGAAGCCGACGGCTTCAAGGATTTTGGTGACCGCGTCATCGCTGTTCTCGCGCGACAGGATGCTGCTGACCTCGACCAGGTGGCTGGAGAAAGCAAAGCCGCGCAGATCGGCCAGCACGTCGTTCAGCGAGTACAGGAACATCAACAGGAAGCGCGCCACCGAGGCCACCGAGCCCGACACATCACACAGCGCCATCACCCGCGGCTTGTCGATACGCTCGCGCTTCCACACGGTGCGGAACGGAATGGCGTCGAAGGCCATGTTGCGACGGATGGTGCGGCGGGTATCCAGCACGCCGCGGCGATCGCGGTAGCGCTTGCGGCTGTAGCGTTCGGCCAGTTTCTTGGCCATTTCGCGGATCAGTTGGCGCATGCGCTCGATATCGCGCCGGTCGAGCTGGGAGAGATTGACTTGCCGCAGTGCGCCCTCGCGGATTTCCCGCGTGGTCCCGGCGGCGAACAGCGTCAACTGACGCTCCATATAGGCACGCGCCTGCTCGCCCAACACAGCCCGCGCCCGCGCCAGCCGGTCGGCTAGCTCAGCGTTGCCCTCGGCGCGCAGCTTGGTGATTTCGCGCTCCAGCTCCGGTAGTCCCATACGGTCCAGAATGCGGCGGGCGTACAGGTTGGTCTGGGTGAACAGCGTGATGTTGGTCGCACCCGCGGCCTCGGCGGCGCGCTCCATCGCCGCGGCGAGGCCGGCCAGGTCGTTGTCCAGCAGCATCTGCCCGAGGTTCGACGCCGCCCCCTGCGCCTCGCCACCCATGCCCTGGGCCTCGCCCTCGCCCTGCGGGGGCTTGTCCGGCGCCCGCCCAGCTTCGGCGATCTTGCCGCCAAGTGCTGTCGATTCCCGTCGGAAGTAGGTCTCGAAGCACTGCTCGAAGATGTGCTTGTCCTCGACCGTCTTGGCGATGGTCATGCTCAACGCATCCTTCAGCGCCTGGCGATCCTCGAAACCGATGACATTGGCCGAACGGAACGCATCGAGCGATTCAGAGACCGAAATGCGCACCCCCGCTCCGCGCGCCACCCGCAACAGCCGCAGAATCATGTCCGCCGTCTGCGCCTGGGTTTCGCCGCGCTTGGCGAAGGGCTGGGAGTACGACATGGCGGCGCTACTTCACCGCCATGCCCTGCGCCTCGCGCAACGCCTGGTGCGTCATCTCGCCCACCCGCTTGCCGGCGCTGGTCATGTCGCCCTCAAACTTCAGCAACACGTTCAGCGTATTATGGACCACTTCACTGTCCAGCTGGCCGGCATTCATCAGGATCAGCGCACGCGCCCAATCAATCGTCTCGCTGACCGAAGGCAGCTTGCGCAAATCCTGGGTGCGCAGGCTCTGCACGAAATGCACCAGCTGACGCAGCAGGCTGGCCTGCACATGCGGGATGCGGGTGGCGACGATCCGTTCCTCGCGCCGCGCATCGGGATAGCCGATATGCAGATGCAGGCAGCGCCGCTT
>JANXSA010000070.1 GCA_025352915.1 Rhodospirillales bacterium
CGCCGCACCTCTGCCCCATCCAAGCTCTTTGCCGCAAGCGCCCGCAATTCCGACGCAGTATGATCCAGACGGATGATCCGCACATGCACTCATCAAAACCTCCACCGTCAGCATGTTATGACAGGAGGTATCGAATCGGAGTTCTCAGCCGATTCCTAGCCCTATATGAGTCGTCGAATAAGACGGTTGGTATGAGATCGAGGCACAGCAGCCAGCGGTTCATCTAGGGGACCCAGCGCTCGGCCGTGTAGGCTGTTAATGGGAGGACCCGCCATGCCCCGTATTCTGTTCGCCGGCCTGTTCCACGAGACGCACAGCTTTGTCGACGAGACCACCGGTCTGGAGGCTTTCCGCCGCCGCGACGCCGCCGGCATCATGGCGCGGCGTGGCGATCTGTCGGTGGTGGATGGTTTCCTGGGGGTGGCCGAGTGCCAGGGCTGGACGGTGGTGCCGACCATCGACTGGGGCGCCACGCCGTCGGGCACGGTCGAGCATGCGGTCTTCGAAGCCTTCTGGCAGGAACTGGAACCGCTGGCGCGCGGCGCATTGGCCGAGGGGCTGGACGGCATCTATCTCGCGCTGCACGGCGCCATGGTCACCACCGAAAACGACGACCCCGAGGGCGAATTACTCGCCCGCATCCGCGCGCTGCCGGGGGCGGCAACGCTGCCGCTGTTCGGCGTGCACGATCCGCACGCCAACCTGACCCCCGAAATGTGCGCCCGCGCCAACGGCCTGGTCAGCTATCGCAACACCCCGCACACCGACGCCTTCGAGGCCGCCGAGCGCGCGGCCACCCTGCTGGCCCGCGCGCTCGGGACCGGCCGCACCCCGCGCATGGTCTGGCGCGGCACCCCGATCATCGTCCCGCCCACCGGCACCGGCACGGCGGACAGCCCAATGCGCGACCTGCGCGACCGCGCCCGCGCGATCGAGGCCGAAGACCCCGACATCCTCGTCGTCAGCACCATCGGCGGCTACAGTTTTGGCGACAGCCATCACGCCGGCATCGCCTTCTCCGCCATCACCGAGGGCGATCCGGCCCGCGCCGAAGCCGCCCTGGCCGAACTCTGCGATCTCGCCTGGGCGCTGCGCCACCAGGGCATCCCGCCACAATTCGATGCCGACACCATCCTGGCGCGCGGCCTGCCCAACAGGCCCGGCCCGATCCTTCTGGTCGAACCCTCCGACAATATCGGTGGCGGCGCGCCGGGCGACTGCACCGATATCCTTCGCGCCATGCTCAAGGCTGATGTCCAAGGCGGCGGCGTGATCCTCAACGACCCAGCCGCCGTGCAGGCGCTGCATGCCGCGCCAATCGGCGGGCGCATCACCCTGCCGCTCGGTGGACGCGGCAGCCGGCTCGACCTCGGCCCGGTCACGCTGGAAGTAGAAAAGCTGTCGCAAAGCGACGGCAATTTCACCCTGGAGGATCGCCACTCCCACATGGCCGGCAGCGCCGGCATCTACATCGCCATGGGCCCCACCGCCGTGGTGCGCCATCGCGGCATCACCATCATGCTGACCACGCACAAGACTGCGCCCTTCGACCTCGGCCAATGGCGCAGCCAGGGTATCAATCCGGAAGAACTGCGCGTCATCGGCGTGAAGGCCGCCGTCGCGCATCGGCAGGCCTATGACGGGATCATGTCGGAGACCCATACCGTGACCACGCGCGGGCCATGCTCGTCGGATTCGCGCAGCTTCCCTTACACGCGGCTGCGCCGGCCGGTGTTTCCCCTCGATCTCGATTAAGGCTGACATACACAAGCCGCCTAAATGGCAACGGGCCGCTGCTGCTCCTCCAGCAGCCGACGGAGCTGAGGCTTAAACAGATTGACGAAGGCATTGGCTGTAGCCGCGAACCAGTCGTGCTGCTGCGTCTCTGCCAGCCCATCCCATTCCCCGGCAATGCCGCGGCGCACCTCGACCCACCCTCAGCTACCCCCTCATTTTTTTCTCTATGATTTCAATGGAGTAGCCTAGGCCTTCAGTAATAGCCTTACGCCTTGCCTCCCGGGGGCGCGTCTGGCCGCCTGCTGCACGTTGAGCCTGGGCAAAAAATGACAAGAAC
>JANXSA010000174.1 GCA_025352915.1 Rhodospirillales bacterium
GTGAATGACTGCTCGCGAACCGCGTCGCCCCCAAACCCTCTCAGGGGTGGCTGGAATGCGTCGGAATCAGTGGCTGGCTTCCGTCGGAATCACCGGCTGGAATGGATCGGAATCGCCGGCTGGTTTGCGTCGGAATACGCACAATGTCTCGGAATTGGCTGAAAACTGCGTGCACGCGGGGTTCGAGATGCTTGACCTGACGCCGCGCCACGTCGAGCGGTTGAGCCGGCTGGTGTTCCACGAGCAGCACCGCGATCCGTTCGACCATCTTCTGTTGGCACAGACCGCGGTGGAGGATGCGACCTTCGTCACCGATGATCGGCACGCTGGGCTCTATGGCGTGCCGATCATGAAGGCTCGTTGATCAGATGCCGGGGTTGTTGGTGTTGTCCCAGAACACCCGGGCACCGACGGCGATCACCAGCGGCGCCTCCTTGGTGATGTCGAACACCCCGGCGGTGGCGACCTCGGCGGTGATGCCGGACAGCGCGTCAACAGCCGCAACACCGAACAGCGCGCCGACCAGCACCCCCTGGCCAGAGGTGCGGTCGTAGGGCATCGGCAGCGAAACCGAGAGGCCGGGTTGGACGAAGTTCTTCATGGGGACGGCTCCTATGGTTGGTGGGAACGCCGCCGCGCTTGCGGGCGTTGCCGGATCGCATTACATGTAACAAATCAAGGAGGGTGGACCGATGTCCCGATCCAAGGTGCGTGAGCGTGTTGCCGCCCATCGGGCAGAGCTGCGTCGGCGCGGGTTGCGGCCGATCCAGATCTGGGTCCCGGATACGCGCGCGCCCGGCTTTGCCGAGGAGGCGAGGCGCCAGTCTCGGCTGGTCGATGCCGATGACGAGTTCGACGAAATCATGGATTTCATTGAGCGCGTCTCGGTCTTCGACGAGGACGATGGCGACACGCGGGAACCCCATGCGCCGCGGTGATGTCGTGGTGGTCGCCGACCGTGCAGGCGGCGATTACGTGGGCAAACCCCGCCCTGCGATCATCGTGCAGTCGGATGTGTTCGATGGCACTGAGAGTCTGGTGGTCTGCCCGCTCACGACTCGGCAACGGGACGCTCAGCTGTTGCGGGTGCCTCTCGCTCCAGGCACCGGCCTGCGGCTGCAGGAGCCGAGCTGGGTGATGATCGACAAGCTGACCAGCGTGCGGCGGGATAGGGTCCGCGAGGTGCTGGGGCGGCCATCCGACGAGGAGCTGTTGGCGTTGACCCGCAGCCTGGCTGTGTTCCTGGGATTCGCGTAGTGCCGACCGGGACCTATCAGGTGCCCGGGTTGAACCATGCGCCGCGCCAGTCGATGGCGCCGACGCCGAAGTCGAAGATCACCGACACCTCGACGCCATCGACGCCGGAGACGGGACCCGTGGTGACCTGCGGCCCCTCGGCACCATTGAGGTAGCCGTAGACGTAGACCGGCGCCGACACCGCATCGGAGAACAGATACCAGCGGTTCGCCGGGATCAGCGGCTCGACCAGCGGCTGGATGAAGCCGGCATAGACGTTGACGTTGCTGATCTGCGCCGCCTGCACCGAGGCCGTCAGTTGCCGCGCCGCCAGTTCCTGGTTCGGCCCGACCACCAGCTGCATGCTGGAGCCGACCGAGATCGGCAGTCCGTCCAGTGTCTTCTGCCGCATCACCGCGGCCCGGCCGGCGGCCAGGTTGGTGAGGTCCAGCGCGGTGCCGGAAGCCGCCTTGTTGGCGCGTACGGCCCCGGTGGCGAACACCGCCGTGGCGCCAGTGGTCAGCGTCGGGCCATCGCCGTTGGCCGTGTTGAGCAGGGCGTAGGCGGTGACGTTCTCGAAGTCAGCCACGCGCCGGCCGATCATGGCGGCGAAGTCGGTGAAGGCGCCGAGGTCGTCGTTGACCAGCATCGGCCGGGTGACACGGATGCGCCGGGCGAAGGTGGTGAGCGCCACCAGTTCCTGGCTCTCGGACATGGTGCCGGCCTGGATCTCGCCGCTCTCGGACAGCGGCACCAGGTTGGGGAAGTCTCCGACGCGCAGGTGGCGGTGCGGCTTGAAGTCGCGGAAGTCGCGGCGCAGGAAGAACTGGCGGTAGGTCGGGTTGGCCGGCGCATACGCCGCCAGCAGCATCTTGTTGGCGGCGGCCGAGAGCAGCAGCGGGAAGTCGCTGGTGGTCTGGAAGGCGCGCTCGGCCAGCTTGGCCGTGTCGCGGGGAATGTTGCGCTCGCCGCGGGCGCGCATCAGTTCGGCGACCATCTCGGAGGGCCGCCAGCCGAGGAACTCGACGTGCCGACCAGACGCACCGCTGGGCGCCTGGTAGCCCGGCATGGCACGCACTGCCAGCGCCTCGGCCATTGCATCGCGCATCACCTCCGGGTCCTGCGACGCGGGACCGGCGGCGGGATTGGCGGGCAGCGTCGGTGTGGCGGCCCGTCCCCGCTGGGTAAAGGCGTCCCACAGCCGCCCGCGGAGCACATCGGCGGACATCCGCTCGCGGATGGCGGCCTGGCGCTGGGCGTCGATCTGGTCGTCGGGCAGCAGGCCACGGGTGGCTGCGAGCACCGGATCGTAGCTGACGATGCGCTCGGTGGCAGCGCGATCGGCCTCGGCGCGGATCGCATCGAGGTCGGGGGTCGGGGATGGGGTCACTGCCGCGGCCGGAGGCGCGGGTGCGGTCGCAGAGGTGGTGGACATGGTCGGGTTGGCCTCCTGGCCGGTGGCTGTGGTGGTCGTGGACGTGTCTGCCGTGTCGGGCATGGTCGTCTCCTGGATGGGGGTGGGGGTGGGAGCGGTGATCGCCGGCTCGACCGCTGGGATCGGTGAGTCATCTCCGGCACTGCGCACCGCGGCAGCCGGATCGACTGGCAGGGGAACGACGGAGATTTCGTAGGGCTCCCAATCGACCGCCCGGTGCACGGTGCCGTCCCTGGGATCGGCGATCTGCTCGTAGCGATGCACGCGGTAGCCGACGCTCACGCTGCGCAGGGTGCCGTCGGCAATGCGCTGCCACAGCGGTTCCACATCAGTGGCCGACGAGAACTGCAAGGTGGCGTAGCCGCGACCGGCCTCAAGCCGCGCCGCCACCACCCGCCCGACCACGTCGCGCGCATCCGCCCGGCGATGGGCGTTGAGCACCGGTGCATTGCCGCCGCGCAGCCCGTCCATGCGGACCGCGGCCGGCGCCATGTCGAGTTCCTCGGTGATCAGCCCGAGCGGCGGGACGAAGTTTCGGGCACGTGCGCCGGTGGACCACACCACCTCGACGGTACGGGCCGCCCGATCGACGGTGGCCGGTGCCGAGAGGGCACGCGCCGCCGTGATCGGATGCCCACCGGTGGGAAGTCCATCGACATGGGTGTTCACCGGCGCGGGATTGCTCCCCCCCCGGTTCGACGTGATCGGTCATGAGGTCAGCCTATTGGAATTGGGCCTTGTGCGCGGGCGTTGTCGCGGCCCGTTCGAGTATCCGCTTTGCATCCCGGCATCGCTGCGTGCAGGCCGCCGGTGGCGGCCTCGCTGTCCGTCAGTAGACCCCGATCATCTTGAGGCCCGCGATGGCAAGCACCAGTCCGAGTGCCTTCAGGATGGCTGTATTCGCGAAACGGCTGATACCGAGCACCGTGCCGACGACCGCTCCGCTCAATGCAGCCGCTGCAAGGAGCGGCAGGTTGGTGGGGAGGGCCTGCACCGAGGCGATATTCCCGAGCAGCCCAGCAATCGAATTGCAGAGGATGAACACCGCTGCCACGCCAGAGGCAGTGCGGACGTCTGACCACCCCATAAACAAGATCAAGGGTGACAGGAAGATGCCTCCGCCCGTGCCAGTGAGTCCGGACAGCAGGCCAATGCCCAGGCCGGCCACCACACCCCACCCGACCGGCAAATCAACGGTGGCTCGGTTCTCGACGCGGGTCTGGCTTGGCCGTAAGAGGCGCGCAGCAGCGATCAGCAGCACGGCGCCTACGAGAGGGCGGTAGTATTGGCCCGGTAGCTGGATTGAGCCGCCGACGAACGCCATTGGAATAGCGCCGATCAGCACCGGCCACAGCGTTCGCCAACGGAACAGCCCTACACCAACATATCGCCATGAGGCATACGCCGACACGAGGATGTTGAGCACCAAGGCCGTCGGTCGCATCACTACCGGCGCGACACCGAAAAGAGCCATGATGGCGATATAGGCGGATGCCCCAGCGTGTCCGACCGTCGTGTAGAGCGCTGCTCCCAGGAATAGGCAGAAGGCGAGCAGCAACTCCCATTCCCAGGTCACGTCATGCTCCAACAACACGCTCTCGCGGGCGCTATATACGACCAAACATATCCCTTGTTGCTTAGCTGAGGGGCAAGCCGGCGTCCATAGAGCCAGGCCACCAACGCACGGTGCTTCAGGCCGCCGAGCGACCCAAGCCAGGCAGCCGTTTGCGCACCGCGACCAGCCCCACGAGCGAGACAGCCGTAAATCCTGCCCCCGCGAGGAATGTGGCTGC
Source organism: Rhodospirillales bacterium (assembly GCA_025352915.1). Lineage (GTDB taxonomy): Bacteria > Pseudomonadota > Alphaproteobacteria > Acetobacterales > Acetobacteraceae > CAMDGX01. The sequence goes on from JANXSA010000174.1 coordinate 4,465, forward strand.
AGGCCCGAGACCATCCCACAGTGCACCAGCCATCACACTCGCCAGAAGTGCAGCGATTCCACCCAGCAGGTTGAACGCGCCGTAGGCAGTGCCGCGTAACTCAGGAGGCGTCGTGTCGGCGACCAGTGAGGTGGTCCCCATCTATTGGACAGGAAACGGGCTGAATTAAGAGAGAGCCCCACCGGTTGTCAGTTCCCCCAGCCGTTCGCGAGGGGCCGTGCTTTCTACCACTTTTCCTGGATCAAT
>JANXSA010000209.1 GCA_025352915.1 Rhodospirillales bacterium
CACCGGTTCCCGCCTCATAGCGCAGCGCCTGGCGCGGGTTCGCCACCGGCGCGCGGGCCGCCGCCGGGGTGGTCGTGGCCACCGGCGCCCCGGGGCGCGGGGCTGCCGCGGGAGCGACCGGCGCCGGCTGTGCCAAGGCAGCGCTGATCGAGGCCACAACCGCCAGGAAGGACGCTGCCAAAAGGCCGAGGCGGTACCGGCTTGCCATCAGAACTTGTACTCCTTGCTCTCGGACGAGCCGGCGTGGATGCGGATCACATCCGTCCGAAGCCGCGTAGGCTGACGCGCCATGGCCGAGGAGACATCGCCGGCAAAGGTCGCCCCATGGTCGTCAGCCGTGGACTCGCTGCTGTCCGAAGCCCGCACACTAAGCGAAAGCTTGCCGATTCGCCCCGCCACCAGCACCTCTTGTACTTGCCGGGCGGTCACCTCGATGGTCACCGTGCGCGCCGTATTGCCCTCGGTACCGCCCGGCAGCGCGCCCTGAACCAGCTGCTGGTCAATCGCGATCACGCGGGCATTGCGCTGGATCGTCTCGGCGGCCACGCGCCGCCCGATCGGCAGGCTGGGATCCTCGATCGTCTGGGTCATGATCACATCGACGCGATCGCCCGGCCAGATCAGCCCGGCAGTGCCGGTGACAGCATCCACCCCGATGGTCACCGCGCGCAGGCCGGATGACAGCACCGCGGCGAGGAAGCCGTGATCGCCCGGGCGCATCACGTCGGCCACCAACAGCGGCTCACCAACGGCAAGCGGCCGGCGCACCATGGCGCCCACCAGCAGGTGGCGGTTGGCAAGGGAATCCTTGCTGATGCCCGGCGGCAGGTTCGCCTCGACGAATTCACGCGCGGTGATTTCTTCCGGCTTCAACAGGCTGCCGGCGCGAACCGCGCGTCCGGCCACCAGCACGGCCACCTTCACCACCGGCTTCGGCGGCTCCGGCTTCACCTCGGCGACGGCTTCGGGCGCGGGCTGGGCTGCATCGGCAACCGCCGGCGGCGGACGGGTGGAGACCCAGGCGATGATGCCGAAGCCGCCGAGCCCCATTGCCATCATGGCAAACAGGATGATGCGCAGAACCATGGCTCAATTCCTCACGGAAACGCGGTCAGGCTGCCGATGGCGATTGCCACCGCATAGGGAAGCGCCGTGCCGCGCGCCAGGCGCCAGCGTTCGGCGCGCAGGGCACGGCCCAGAAAGCTTTGCGGACGCAGCGCCGTCGGCACCGGCCGCGACACCACGCGGCGCGCAACCAGATAGACGAAGGCCAGCACGCCACCGGCCATGCCAACGGCGGTAACCATCGGAAACACCGCCACCGGCGGCACCAACAATGCGCAGGCGCCGAGCAGCTTGACATCGCCGCCACCCATCCAGCCGCACCGCCAGCACACCAGTGCGATGCCAAAGACGATGCCGGCGGCCAGCAGCGCCCAGGGCCACGACCCGTCGGCCAGCCGCAGCACCAGGCCGAGCACCGCAAGGACCAGCGGAATGAAATTGGGGATCAGCCGCGTCAGAATGTCGAAACCCGCCGCCGCGATCAGCAGGCTGGCGGCCAGCAGCGTGAGCATTTCGGCCAGCAGCGGCGTAAGCGGCAACACGGTCACGGCAGACATCCTGTCCTGAAGACGCGACCCCGATGGGGGATCAAGGCCCGGTGGTGGACGAAGGCAAGCGTGGCGCCGCCCCGCGGGGCGGCGCCGGCCGGCACTTAGAAGTTGAGCGCGTTGAACGCCGTGGTCAGGCGGCCCGACAGCGCGGTGAAGGCGGTGGCCAGGCCGACGGCGAGCACGCCGGCGATCAGCCCGTATTCCATGGCGGTCACGCCACGACGGTCGGAAACGACGCTCTTGGCGATCTGGATGATGGTCGTCATTGGGACTCTCCTGCGTTGTTGCGGCCCGCCACGTGGTGGCGCACCCGTTCGGTCTGGCCGTGGGGCGCGCCGATTGCGGCGACCGGCCCTTGGCAGGTCAACGATACCCGGGCGCAATTACCAAAGCCTTACAGTTTGTCGGGTTTAGTGAACCAGAAAGATTTATAGAGGACTAAAAAAATGAAATATCCGACGGAATATTCACCAGCCGGCAGAAATGACGCGGCATCGGGTCCAGGGTTGAAGTCTGGCCTGCCATCACCAAACAACGTCCGCAGCAGTATTGCAGCCGGTGTTTGATGCTATTTCAGCTATTGCTGTGCGCCACTACGGCTCCGGAAACCGCGTCTCCTGCGCTGAAGCGGCCAATGCCGCCGGCAACATTGCCGCCAGCGGCAGTCCCGCGGCCGTGCCGCCGGCCACGCGCATGGCCGGCTCGGGCGCTGCCGGCATGACAATCCGCGCCGGCGCAGCACCCGGAACGGATGGGGTCCAGATCCGGATGACCGAATCCGGTGCCGACAGGTCCGGCCCGGCAATGCGGATCACCACCGGCCCGGCCGGGCGCGCCGGCGCCACCGCCGCCGCCGAAATGCCGCGATCCCCGCTGGCCGGGTTCCATGCGGCGTAGACCCGCGCCCGATAGACTTCGCCGCGTTCGGCGGTGGCGGAATGATAGGCCGCGACGGCTGCTTCCCAATTGCCATGGCGCTGGCGCAGCGAGTGCAGAAACGCGCCGGCATAGGCGGCGTTTAGCGCCGGCTCGAAGCCGTCCTCGATGCGCGCAAAGGCTAATGGATGGTGCATCACGTTGACCTGGAAACAGCCGATATCGACGCTGCCGGTACCGCTGGCCTGCAACGTCCGCACCGCGTCGGCGGCACTTGCGGCGTCGGCAAAATAGCGGCCCTGCCCATTGGCATTGATCGTCCAGGGCCAGGGTGCCACGGCGCCGCTGACGGGATCGCGCCGTCCGCTCTCCACCCGGCCGATGGCGCGCAATAAGCCGGGCGGAAGGCCCAGGCTGGCCTCGGTCGCAGCACCTGCCTGGTCACAGGCCAGCGCATCGGCGATGGCGGCGGACGGCGTGAAGCTGGCCAGGACCATCGCCAATGCCGAGGCGCGCGCGCGATGGCCGAGGAAGCCCAGGCACCTCACGAAAACGCCACCCCCTCGTTTCTGCTGCCGTCCCCCGCGCGATTGCGGGATGGGCAAGTCCCAATGCCTAGTGCCTGGCCGCCGAGTCCCGAAAATCGTCAACCATCGCGGTTCAATGCACCATCGCCGCACTGCTCTGCATGAACGGACGATCGATGGCGGGTTCGGCGATCACCGTCTCGCGTACGATGTAGCCCGCGCCCCAGACCGTGGTCACCAGCGCGCCAACCCCGGACGCGCCCAGGCGCTTGCGCAGCCGATGCATCAGCACGTCGATCGACTTGATCTCCGGCTCGTCGATATCGCCATACAGCGAGTCCATCACCGCCGCCTTGGTCACCAGCGTGTTCTTGCGCAGGATCAACAGTTCCAGCACGCGATACTCGGTGGGTGACAGATGCAGCTCGCGCCCATGGGCGGTGGCCAGCCGGCTGTCCATGTGCAGCTCGACGGCGCCGGCCCGCAGCACCGAGCGGGTGAAGCCCCCGGAGCGGCGCACCACGGCGCGCAGCCGCGCTGCCAGCTCGCTGCCGTCCATCGGCAGGGTGATCACGTCATCGGCGCCAATATCCAACAGCCGGGCGCGGTCCCGCGGTGCGATCATGCGCGAGATCGCCACCACCGGCAGCCGGCTGCCGGCGGCGCGCAGCCGGCGGACGAACTCGGTGCAGATGGGATCGAGCATCGAGGTGTTGATCATCACCGCGTCAAAGGCGTAGAGGCGGGCAAACTGCAGCGCTTCCTCGCCATTGGCGGCGCGGTCGAGCACAAATCGGTGAGAGGCCAGCAGGGCGACAACGTCGCTGGTCTGGCCTGTGTCCATCGCGGTCAGGAGAATTCGCATTGGTCGCATACCCCGTTGTTCGGTGGGTGATGATTGCTCCACGGGGGGAGGGTCTTCATAGTCGGCCAGGAGGATGAACGAGGGATGAATGCGCCTCATACCTGCGGATGAGATAGACGGATGAGGGGATGAGCCGTTCCCCGCGTTCGCCGGCACCCGCCGTTCGCCCGCTCCCGCCGGCCCCGGGGCTGGCCCGGCAAGCGCCCTGAATTCGTTGCCCTTCCTCGATGAGATCGCAAGGGTACTGCCGGGTACTTCAACCATCGCCGGCCCGGCGCGGGCCGATGCAAAGCCGCTCCCCGCGATCCCGCACACGCAGTTGCCGTCCGCCTGACCGGCCGCGCCGGGCGCCGGACGGTGGCGATCCGGCTTTGCGGGCGCCGATTCCGGGGGATCATCCGTTGGGATGACATCCTTTCAAATGGTGCAGTACCCGACTCGGATTTTGCGCTGCGGCCGGTCGTTTGGCGGCGCCGAAGCGGTTGTCGGCCGCGCCGGGCGATGCGACGATGCCGCCATGATCGCGCCACTCTCCCCGCTCGTCCGCGCCACCGGCACCCCGCCAATCCCCGCCGCCCGCGCCTGGGCGGCGCGCTACCGTGGCCAGGCCGGGCCGGCGATCGACCTGACCCAGGCAGTGCCGGGCTATCCCCCGCATCCCGAGCTGCTCGCCCGCCTGGCCGAAGCCGCCGGCAGCCGCGCCGGCGCCAGCTACGGTGATATTTTCGGCGACGAAGCGCTGCGGGCCGCATTGGCGGCCGATCTCACCCGGCGCTATGGCGCTGCAATCGCTCCGGACGATGTGGCGATCACTGCCGGGTGCAACCTGGCCTTCGCCATGGCGATGACAACGATCGCCGAGCCTGGGTCGGCGGTGATGTTGCCGGCGCCATGGTATTTCAACCACCAGATGGCGTTGCAGATGCAGGGCGTCGGCGTGGTGCCGCTGCCGTGTGCGGCCGCAGCGGGCTTCGTGCCGGACCCCGAGGAGGCAGCGCGGCTGATCACCCCGGCCACTCGGGCGATCGTGCTGGTGACGCCGAACAACCCGACCGGGGCGATCTATCCGCCCGCCGTGATTGCCCGGTTCGCTTCGCTCTGCCGCGAGCGGGGGTTGTGGCTGGTGCTGGACGAGACCTATCGCGACTTCCTGCCGGGCGAGGCGGCGCCGCATGGGCTGTTCGGCGATCCCGATTGGGGCGAGCACCTGATCCATCTGTATTCGTTTTCGAAAGCCTATTGCGTGCCGGGGCATCGGGTGGGGGCGATTGCCGCCGGGCCGGTGCTGCGGGCGCAACTGGCCAAGGTGCTGGACACCATGCAGATCTGCCCGCCGCGGGCGGCCCAGGCGGCGTTGACCTGGGCGGTCGAGGGATTGCGTGATTGGCGCGATGGCAACCGGGGGATCATGGCCGGCCGGGCGGCAGCGTTTGCGGCGGCGATGGCGGGGGTGAATTCCTGGCAGGTTGATGCCTTGGGTGGGTATTTTGCGTATCTGCGGCTGCCGGATGGCGCCCCGGAGGCGATGCTTGCGGCGGAGCAATTGGCGGTGGAGCGCGGGTTGATGGGGTTGCCGGGGCCGTTCTTCGGACCGGGGCAGGGGCGGCATATCCGGCTGGCCTTTGCCAATGCCGAGGCCGAGGCCATTGCTGGCGTGCCGGGGCGGCTGGCGGGGCTGTGGACGTAGCCGCGGCGGAGCGATTAGATTCACGCAACGGCGGCTCACGCCGGATGCAAACGGGAGAGAACCATCCATGCGCGCAGCCATCTTTCATGCCGCCAACCAGCCGCTGACCATCGAGGATGTCGAGGTGGCCAAGCCGAAGGCGCGCGAGGTGCTGGTCCGCACCGCGTTTGCAGGGCTGTGCCATTCGGACCTGCACATGATGGAGGGGCTGTATCCCTATCCCGTGCCGGCGATCCTGGGGCATGAGAGCGCCGGGGTGGTCGAGGCGGTGGGGTCCGATGTTACCTATGTGAAGCCGGGCGACCATGTGATTTCGTGCCTGTCGGTGTTTTGCGGCACCTGCGCCAACTGCACCACCGGGCATCCGAACATCTGTGACAACACCGAGGTGAAGCTGCTGCCGGGGGCGGCGCGGCGCTATACCTGGAAGGGCCAGGTGGTGCATCAGTTCGCCAATCTTTCGTCGTTCGCCGAGCAGATGCTGGTGCATGAGAATGCGCTGGTGAAGGTGGATCGGGATATTCCGCTGGATATCGGGGCATTGGTCGGTTGTGGCGTGGTGACCGGGGTTGGCGCGGTGTTCAATGCGGCAAAGGTGGAGCCGGGTTCGACGGTGGCGGTGATCGGGTGCGGTGGCATCGGGTTGTCGGCGGTGAACGGGGCGGCGGTGGCAGGCGCCAGCCGGATCATCGCCATCGACACGGTTTCGTCCAAGCTGGAGGTCGCCTTGCAGATGGGGGCGACCGATATCATCAACGCGTCGAATATTGACGCCGTGGCGGCGGTGAAGGAGCTCATGGACGGGATCGGGGTGCATTATTCGTTCGAGGCGATCGGGCACAAGGTGACCGCCGAGCAGAGCTTTGCGATGCTGCGGCCGGGCGGGGTGGCGACGATTATCGGCATGGTGCCGTATGGCACCAAGATCGAGCTGCATGGGGCGGATTTCCTGCGCGACCGCAAGATCCAAGGCACTTCGATGGGCGGCAACCGGTTCCGGGTGGACATGCCGCGGATGCTGACGCTGTGGAAGCAGGGGCGGCTGAAGCTCGATCACCTGATTACCGGGCATATTAAGCTGGAACAGATCAACGAGGGCTATGCGATGCTCAAGTCCGGGACGCCGCTGCGCAATCTCATCAAGTTCGACGCCTAACCCATAGGCAACGCCACGATGTTCTTCGACTGTCCCGGCGCCATGTGCGCCGGGGCGTCGAAGTGGCCGGTGGCGGGGTCGATGTCGCGGGCCTGGTAGCCGTGGGCTTCCAGCCAGGCCATCAGGCCCGCGACGGTGTCGCCGCTGCCGGCCAGGGCGGCGTCGAAGACTTCCAGGATCAGCGCCGGGCGCAGCCTTGCCAGGGCCGCTTCGCCGCCGCGCAGGGCGCGCAGTTCGGCGCCTTCGATATCCATTTTGATCAGGTCGCAGCGGTCGAGGCCGGCCAGTGCCGCGTTCAGGGTGGTCGCTTGTACCTGGACGCGTTCGGCGACCCGGACTTCGGGGTAGGCGAAGGCGGTGCCGATGGTGTTGTGGCCGGCGTGGCCGGGTTCGGCGAGGCGCAGGGTGACGGTGCCCTCGGTTTCGGCGATGGCGGATTGGTGGGCGGTGAGGTGGGGCAGATTGTTGGCGGCGAGGTTGGCCTGGAGGCGGGCGAATTCGCGCGGGCTGGGTTCGAAGGCGAGGACGCGGCCGTGTGGGCCGGCGCAGGTGGCGGCGAAGAGGCTGATCATGCCGCAATGGGCGCCGGCATCGAGGCAGACGCCGCCTTGGGGCAGGAGGGCGCGGATGGCGAGCAGGGTTTCCGGCTCGTAGGTGCCGGAGAGCAGAAGGGCGCGGCTGAGCTCGTCGCCGGGTTCGAGCCAGATTTTCAGGCCGTCCAGGACGGTGACCAGGACGGGGGCGGTCATGGCGGCGAAGGCGCGCAGGCGTTGCTGGGCGGCGGCGTCCCGCGCATCCGGCGTGCCGTACCAGCGCGGCCAGGCGGGGTCCGGGGCCAGGGCGCGTTGTGGCACCAGGCGGGCGGGATCGAGGGCGGCGGGCGGCAGCGCACGGTGCGGGATCGCGGCGAGGAGGCGGCGGATGAGGCGGAGCACCATGGGGCGGGTTCCGGAAAGTGGGGGGCGGGGTCGCATATGGCGGGATGATAGGCGGGTGTGGCGGGGCGGGGCAGGGGGATGTTATTGTTTTGATATCGTAATAATAATGACGTGGCTGGGTGACCTCGCGGGGTGGGTTTTTGGCGGATTGGGGGAGGTTGGGGGGCGCGCGGGCGGAACGGGGGCGCGGGGATGCGGCGTTGGGGCGTGATGGTGCTTCGCGGTGGTTCGGACGCGGCGCGTCCATAGCGGCGGTGGCCGTGCTTGTGGCATGGCGGGGCGGCGCGGCGGTGCGGCGCGCATGCGAGGGGCGCGGGTGCCGCTTGGG
>JANXSA010000214.1 GCA_025352915.1 Rhodospirillales bacterium
GCCAAGCGGATAAAAGTTTTTTGGTTCTTTTTTTCAAAAAAGAACAGCGCTTCTTTTTGAAAAAAGAAGCAAAAACTTTCATCCATTAGTTTGCTTCAGGTCAGCGTCGGGTCCAGACGGTCGCGCAGCCAGTCGCCGAGGATGCTCACGGACAGGGTGGTCAGCACGATCACGATCGACGGCGAGAGCATGATCCAGGGGGCCCGCGTTATGTACTCGCGGCCGTAGCCGACCATGTTGCCCAGGCTGGTCATCGGCGGCTGGACGCCGAGGCCGAGGAAGGACAGGCCGGATTCGAGCAGAACGACTTCGGGGAAAGATAGCGTGGCGGCGACGATCAGGGTGGAGGCGATGTTGGGCAGGACGTGGCGCATGTAGATGCGCAAGGGACCCGCGCCGAGTTGGCGGACGGCGCCGGCATAGCCCTGGGCGTTGGCGGCGATGGCCAGGCCGCGGGAGATGCGGGCGTGGCGCTCCCAGCCGTAGAGCCCCATCAGGCAGACGAATAGCGGCAGCGAGTTGCCGAAGAAGGCCAGCACCGAGAGGGCGAGGATCAGGAACGGCATCGAGGCCTGGAAGTCGATCAGCATCAGCACGATTTGTTCGACCCAGCCGCGGAAATGGGCGGCGAGGAAGCCCATGGTGGTGCCGAACACGGCGGCGATGATGGTGGCGCCGAAAGCGATCAGCAGCGAGATGCGAATCGATTCGATCAGGCGGCTGAAGACGTCGCGGCCGAGTTCGTCGGTGCCGAGCGGGTGGGCCCAGGCGCCGCCGAAGCCGATCGGCGGTTGGAGGCGGGCGCGCAGATCCATGGCGGTGATGCCATAGGGGCGGATGAAATCGGCCAGCAGGGCGATGGCTAGGATGACGGCGAGCCAGGTCATCGCCAGCAGCACGCCGGGCGGAACGGCGGCGCGCTGGCGCGGCGGGGCGATGACGCGCGATGGGGCGGGTGTTGGGAGGGTTTCGCCGGGCATCAGTGGCCGCTCCCCGGGGCTGCATGGCCACGCAGGCGCGGGTCGAGCACGCCGTAGAGCAGGTCGACGATCAGGTTGGAGGTGACCATGGTGGCGGAGACCAGCAGCAGTATGCATTGCACGACTGCGAGGTCACGGTTCGAGACCGCGACGACCATCAGGCGGCCAACACCTGGCCAGGAGAACACGCTTTCGACCACCACGGCGCCGGCCATCAGCGAGCCGACCATGAAGCCGACAACGGTGACGGTGGGGATGGCGGCGTTCGGCAGGGCATGCTTGCGAATCACGGCGTGCCAGGGCACGCCTTTGGCGCTGGCGGTGCGGATATAGGGCTGGCCGAGCACTTCCAGCATCGCCGAGCGGGTGAAGCGCGCCAGGATGCCGGCGCCGCCGAGGCCCATCGAGATCACCGGCAGGATCGCGCTGCGCCAGCTTTCCTGCCCGCCGGAGGGCAGCCAGCCGAGCTGGACGGCGAAGATCAGCACCAAGATGAGGCCGAGCACGAAGCTGGGCACGGTGAAGCCGGCGACGGCGAAGGTCATCACCACGCGGTCGGTCAGCGAATTGCGATGGAGTGCTGCGTAAATGCCGGCGGGGATGCCCAAGCCCACCTTCAGCGCCAGGGCCGGCAGCGTGAGCATGAGGGTGGCGGGGATGCGTTCAAGCACCAGCTGGATCGCCGGGCGGCCGTCGCGCATCGACTGGCCGAGCTCGCCCTGGAGGATGGCGGTGAAGTATTTCAGGTATTGCAGCCAGATCGGCTCATCCAGCCCCCAGGCCTGGCGGAAGGCGGCCAGCGCCTCGGGCGGGGCGTCGGGCGACATGATCATCAGCGCGGGGTCGCCGGACAGGCGCAGCACGATGAAGGCGAAGGTGACCACCAGGGCGATGGTCAACAGGGCGCGGCCGAGGCGCAGGGCGAAGAAGCGCAGCATCAGGCGATGCCTCCCACCAGGTGGCAGGCGACCAGGCGGCCATCGGCGGTGGGCTGCAAGGGCGGGTTGCTGATCGCGCATTCAGCGATGGCGACCGGGCAGCGCGGGTGGAAGGCGCAGCCGCTGGGCCGGTCGGCGGGGTTGGGCGGGTCGCCGGTCAGCACCACGCGCTCGATGCGGCGCGGGCCGGGCACCGGGATGGCGGAGACCAAAGCGCGGGAGTAGGGGTGCAGCGGGTCGGCGAAGATCGCCTCGGGGTCGCCCTGTTCGACGATGCGGCCGAGATACATCACGGCGACTTCGTGGCTTATTTGCCGCACTACCTTGAGGTCGTGGCTGATGAACAGCATGGCGATGCCGCGGGCGGCCTGGAGGTCGGTGAGCATGTTGATGACTTGCGCCTGGATCGAGACGTCGAGTGCGGAGACCGGTTCGTCGCAGACCAGCAAAGCGGGGTCGGTGGCAAGCGCCCGGGCGAGCACGGCGCGCTGGCGTTGGCCGCCGGAGAGTTCGTGCGGGTGGCGTTCGGCGAGGTCGGCGCGCAGGCCGACATCACGCAGCAGCGCCTGGACGCGGTCGCGGCGGTCGGATTTGTCGCCGATGCCGTGGATTTCCAGCGGCTCCTCGACCTGGGTGGCGACTGTGAGGCGGCGGTCCATGGCGCCGAGCGGGTCCTGCGGCACCAGTTGCAGGCGGGCGCGCATGCGGCGCCAGTCCGGCGTGCCGGGGGACGGCATGGCAGCACCCTCGAAGCGGACTTCACCTTCGCTGGGGCGTTCGATGCCCAGGGCGACGCGGCCGGTGGTGGATTTGCCGCAGCCGGATTCGCCGACGATGCCGAGCGTGCGGCCGGGGGCGACGGACAGCGAGACGTGGTCCACGGCGCGCACCGGGATCGGCCGGCCGAACATGCCGCGCCGGGTCTGGTAAACCCGGGAAACGCCGTCGAGGGAAAGCAGGCTCATGCCGGTGCCATCGCGGATTCCAGATGGATGCAGGCGGCTTCGTGGTCGGGGCCGACCGACGAAAATCCGGGAATGGCGGCGTCGCATTCGGCGGTGGCATGGCCGCAGCGCGGGGCGAAGGCGCAGCCCGGCGGCATGTTCCATGGCTCCGGCACGCCGCCGGGGATGGCTTCAAGGCGCCGGCGCGGTCCGACCATGTCCGGCAACGCGGCGAGCAGGCCGCGCGTGTAGGGGTGGCGCGGATCGGCGAACAGCGTGTCGCTCGGCGCCTGTTCGACGATGCGGCCGGCATACATCACGCAGACGCGGCGGCACATTTCGGCGACCACGCCGAGGTCGTGGCTGATCAGCACCAGCGCCATGCCGGTCTCCTGTTGCAGCCGGCGCAGCAGGTCGAGGATTTGTGCCTGGATGGTGGCGTCCAGCGCTGTGGTCGGTTCGTCGGCGACCAGCAATTCCGGCTGGCCGGCCAGCGCCATGGCGATCATCACGCGCTGGTTCTGGCCGCCGGACATCTCGTGCGGGTAGATATGGACGCGGCGCCGGGCGTCGGGGATGCCGACCTGGTCGAACAGGCGCAGCACCTCGGCATTCGCCGCCGCCCCCGTCATGCCGCGATGCAGGGCCAGCGCCTCGGCAACCTGGCCGCCCACGCGCTTGACCGGGTTCAGCGCGCTGGCCGGGTCCTGGAAGATCATCGCCACCCGCCCGCCGCGCACCCGGTCGAGCACTGCGGGAGCGGCCCCGAGCAGTTCGGTGCCGTCCAGCTTCACGCTGCCGGTGACGACAGCCGTTGCCGGCAACAGGCCGAGAGCGGCCAGCCAGGTGACCGACTTGCCGCAGCCGGATTCGCCGACCAGCCCGACCGCCTCGCCCGGCATGACGTCGAGGTCGATGCCGCGCAGGGCCGGCAGGCCGTGGAAGGCGACGCGCAGATCGCGGATGGAGACGAGCGGAGCGATGGTCATCAGGTGGCGAAGTTCCCGGGGTTGAAGTCCATCTGGAAGGCTGGCATCGCCCGCCACTTGATGTCTTTTCGCTTGGCGGTGAAGGTCGCCGCCTGGTGCAGGATAATATACGCGGGATCCTCGCGCTCGGCGATCACCAGCATGCGGGCGAACGCCTTTCGGCGCAGCGCGCGGTCGGCGCTGGTTTCCAGCAACACGCAAAGCTTGCTGAACTCCTCGTTGGCGTATTCGCGCGCCTGTTGCGCGGCACCGTTCGGGCCGAAATTCGACACGATCGAACCGACGGGATCGCTCAGCGTGGCGCCCGACGACCAGTCCCGCACGCCGCGCGGCTGCGAGCGGTCGCGCAGTTGCACGAAGGTCTCGCGCATTTCGATGACCACGTTGACGCCGACCTGCTTCCACATCTCGACCAGCACCTGGGATGTCGATACCTGGTTGACGTAGTAGTTGTTCAGCAGGCGGTACGGGATCGGCTCGCCCTTGTAGCCGGCGTCCTTCAGCAACTGGCGCGCCTTCGCGGGATCGTATTCCGGGGTCTGCCAGTCGCCGATATACATGTCGCCGAAGAATTCCCATTGCAGGCCGCGCGGCACGCTGGTGCGCCCGGCCCACAGCGCATCGACGATCGCCTGCCGGTCGACAGCATGGGCCATCGCCAGACGCACGCGCGGATCAGCGAGTTGCGCGTGGAACTTGTCGAAGCTGGTCATGCGGTGGTTCAGGATGGTGCCGCCCAGCACCTCGAAGGCCGGGTTCTTTTCAACTGTGGCGATCTGGTCGGGCGGGATGTCGCAGGCGAACTGGTATTCGCCGGCCAACAAGCCGTTGATGCGCGAGGAGGCCTCTGGCACCTCGACCAGGCGCAGCGTCTTCACCGGCGGGCGACCGCCCCAGTAGGCGTCATGGGATTCCAGGGTCAGATAGGTGTCCGGTTTGAAGTCGCGGATGGCATAGGGGCCGGTGCCGACCGGCTTGCGGGCGTATTCAAGCCAGGTCGCCGCCTCGGCATAGGCGCGCTGGCTCGGGACCTCGCTGCCGAGTGCGGCCATGCGTCCCTCCAGCGTCACATCCGGGGTGGCGTTGACGAAGCGCACAGTGTGCTTGTCGACGATCTCCACCCGGTCCAGCCCGGGCCACAGCCGGCGGGCAACCGGCGGGATTTCCTTCGGCAGGTCCTTGGACGCCTGGCCGGTGAGGCCGGTGAAGCCATGCGCCATGGTCTTGCCGTCGATGACCGGGCGGCTGTCGCCGAACATGCCGGCGGGGCTGAAACGGGCGGCGACGTCCTCGGCGGTGAAGGCGTCGCCGTTGTGGAACACCACGCCTTCGCGCAGCTTCACCTCGACGGTTCGTTCATCGGGGCGATGCCAGGATGTGGCAAGGCCCGGCTTCGGCTTGAGGTCACGGCGCCAGTCGATCTCGATCAGGCGCTCGTTGAACATCATCGCGGTGCGCTCGCCCACGTTGGAATGTTCGCGCAGATTGTCGAAAGTGTTCGAGTTGGCGATGCGCTGCACCGCGATGGTGATGCTCGGCCGCGTATCGGCCTGGGCGATGGCAAAGCGGGGCAGGGCGGCGGACGCGGCCAGGAGGCCGGCGGTCCGGCGTGTGATCTTGCGCATTGGGCGGGCCTCCTGTGAGGTTACGTGAAGTAAGAAAGAATCTTCTTTTTCTGAAGAAAAAGAAGTAAAAAGACTTTATCCATTTGAGCCGGGCGTGGCGACCAGCACTCGGCCCAATGGATAAAAGTTTTTTGGTTCTTTTTTCCAAAAAAGAACGTTTTTCCTCACCCCCAGTTATG
>JANXSA010000228.1 GCA_025352915.1 Rhodospirillales bacterium
GGCCCAGCACGCGGCCCACGTCGCGCACCGCCGCCCGTGCCTGCAGCTTGCCGAAGGTGATGATCTGCGCGACCCGGTCCGCGCCGTATTCGCGGCGGACATAGTCGATCACCTCGTCGCGGCGGTCCTGGCAGAAATCGATGTCGAAATCGGGCATCGAGACGCGCTCGGGGTTGAGAAAGCGCTCGAACAGCAGGTTGAATTGCAACGGGTCGATGTCGGTGATGGTCAGCGCCCAGGCGGCGACCGAGCCGGCGCCGGAGCCGCGGCCGGGGCCGACCGGAATGCCCTGCCCCTTTGCCCATTGGATGAAGTCGGCGACGATCAGGAAGTAGCCGGGGAAGCCCATGCGGTCGATCACGCCGAGCTCGAATTCCAGGCGTTCGGCGTAGAGCTTCTGGCGCTCGGGCTCGGCGCCGATCTTGGCCATGCGGCGGGCCAGGCCCTCGCGGGCCATTTCCCGAAGCGTTTCGGCCTCGGTGGCGCCCTCGCGGACCTTGGGGCAGACCGGCAGCATCGGCTTGCGGCTTTCGGCCATCACCGCGCAGCGTTTGGCGATGGCCAGGGTGTTGTCGCAGGCTTCCGGCAGGTCGGCGAACAGGGCGCGCATCACCTTGGCCGGCTTGAACCATTGTTGCGGCGAAACGCGGCGGCGGTCGCGTTCGGCGAGGGTTCTGCCCTCGGCGATGCACAACAGGGCGTCGTGCGCCTCGGCCATCGAGGGCTTGGCGAAGTAGCAGTGGTTGGTGGCGACCAGCGGGATACTGGCCTGGTCAGCCAGGCGGATCAGGCCGGGTTCGATGGCGCGCTCGATCGGCAGGCCGATGCGGTTCAGTTCGAGCACGATGCGGTCGGGGAAGGCTTCGGCGAGGCGGGCCAGCAGGTGCTCGGCGGCAGGCAACTGGCTCTCGGATAGCAGGCGGCTGAGCGGGCCCGAGGCGCCGCCGGTGAGCAGGATCAGGCCGCCGGACAAGCCGCAAATGCGTTCGAGCGGGAGTTGCGGGGTCAAATGTTGCTCAGATTCCAGGAAGCTGGCGGAGGACAGGCGCTGGAGGTTGGCGAAGCCCTCGGCGTTCTGGGCGAGCAAAACCAAGCGGTCGGGCGCCAGGCGAGGGTTGTCCTCGCGGGTCAAGGCGAGCTGGCAGCCGATGATCGGCTGGACGCCCACGGCGGTACAGGCCTGGCTGAACTCCATGGCGCCGAAAAGATTGCCGGTGTCGGTGATGGCAACGGCCGGCATCCGGGCCTCGGCGGCTAGGGCGGCGATCTTGTCGGCTTTGATCGCGCCTTCGCTCAGGGAATAGCTGGAATGGACGCGCAGGTGGATGAAATCGGCGTGTGGCATTTGGGGTCCCCGGCGAGTCGGGGGGGAGTTTAGCAGGGAAAGAGGAAGGGTTCTTTTTTGAAAAAAAGAACCAAAAAACTTTTATCCATCAGAGGGTTATTATTGTTGCTATATCGTAACATTTTGGACGTGCTTTGGTGGGGGCACTTCAGGGGCGATTTGAGGAGGGTCGTGGGTTCTGCGCTTGGGTGCGCTGGGGCGTTTGGGGATGAGGGTGGGGGTGGCATTTGGCGGGGGCGCGGGTTTGCGGGCGCAAATTTGCTGGGCGCGCGCTTTCGCGGTGCGCGAGCGCCGGGTGGATTTGGCGCGGTGGGCGCGATGGCGCGGCGCGGACGTGCGGTGGCGCGGGGCTTTCGGTTGCACGGGACTGGGGAGGTCCGCGGTGCGCCAGAGCAGGAGGAGTTGTTCCAGGCGGTCGAACAGGCGCGCGAGGGCGGCGAGGATGAGGGTGTGGATGACCGCCGGCAACAAGGCGCGGTTCTCCAGGGTCCCCTTGCGGGGAGGGTGGAAGGCGATCGGTGCGCCGGGGGTGGGTCGCGGTGACATTACATGGGATAATAACTAACTGTTGGCATCGTCGCAAGGGGATTTTTTGGGGCCGGTGGGGAAAATAGAAAGGAAGAGTGGATCCTTCGCTTCGCTCAGGACAAGGTTTTTTTGCTTCTTTTTGTTCACAAAAAGAAGTCTTGCTTCAATCGCTTACTGCCCTGCCCTCACGCAATGTGACGGTCCGGTCCATGCGGGCGGCGAGGTCGGGGTTGTGGGTGGCGATGAGGGCGGCGGTGCCGTGGGTTCGCACTATGGCGAGGAGTTCGTCGAAGACGATGGCGGAGGTTGCGACGTCGAGGTTTCCGGTCGGTTCGTCGGCGAGGATCAGCTTGGGGTCATTGGCCAGGGCGCGGGCGATGGCGACGCGTTGTTGTTCGCCGCCGGAGAGTTTGCCGGGGAGGTGCGACGCCCTTGCGGCGAGGCCGAAGCTGGCCAGGAGCATGCGGGCGCGGGCGGCGGCTTGGGGGCGGGGGATGTTGGCGATGAGTTGGGGAAGCATGACGTTTTCCAGCGCGGTGAACTCGCCGAGGAGGTGGTGGAATTGGTAGACGAAGCCGATCTGGTCACGGCGGATGGCGGTTCGGGCGGGGTCGTCCAGGGTGCCGGCGTCCTGGCCGGCGATCAGGACCTGTCCGCTGTCGGGGCGTTCGAGCAGGCCGGCGAGGTGCAGGAGGGTTGATTTGCCGGTGCCGGAAGGGGCGACGAGGGCGGTGATTTCGCCGGGGTTGAGGGTGAGGTTGATGCCGCGCAGGATTTGGAGGTCGGTTTCGCCGCTGCGGTAGGTGCGCACGACGTTACGAAGTTCAAGTGCGGGTCGCAGTTCGAGCGCGGGGTTACTCATTGCGCAGGACTTCGACCGGGTCGGTGCTGGCGGCGCGCCATGCTGGGTAGATTGTGGCGAGCAGGGAGAGGACGAGGGCGAGGGCGACGACCTGGGCCACGCTGGGCCAGTGGACGTTGTTTGGCAGGGCGGTGAGGAGGAAG
>JANXSA010000119.1 GCA_025352915.1 Rhodospirillales bacterium
ATCGCGGCGCTGCGGCCGTTGCCGCCCGCCCGATGTTGAGGATCAGCGTCAGACTGGGCCTATCTGGCTGGCGGCTGGAGACGTGCGTCCCGATGCAGGCGTGCGTGCCCAGATTTCTGCCGACACAGCGATCGTCGACCAGTCGGCAATGCGCCAGCCTCTTCCCGGCGTGTCACCGTTGCCGAACGCCCGGGTTAGTGGCTATGGTTCCTCGGTAACGGCCAAGGTGGCCGTTCATCCGGGGAATCCCGGCTTGTGTGTCCTGGGCCCCGGCCGAAGGGAGAATAAACCGATGAATCGCCGCAACCTCGTCTGCAATGCCGGCCTCGGGGCCGTCGCTGCCGCCGGCCTCGCCGCACCCGCCCTTGCCCAGGGCCTGCCGCAGATCAAATGGCGTATGACGTCGAGCTTTCCGAAAAGCCTCGACACCATCTTTGGCGCAGGCGAGCATTTCGTCCGCCGCGTCGCCCAACTGACGGACAACAAGTTCCAGATCCGTCTGTTCTCCGCCGGCGAGATCGTCCCCGCACTCCAGGCGTTGGATGCGGTGCAGAATGGCACCGTCGAGTGCTGCCATACCGCCGCGTACTACTATGTCGGCAAGGACCCGACCTTTGCCTTCGACACCGCCGTGCCGTTCGGGCTGAACACCCGCCAGCACAATGCCTGGGTGTACCATGGCGGCGGGCTGGAACTGATGCGCGAGTTCTACCGCGACTACAACGTCACCTCGCATCTGCTGTCCCACACCGGCGCGCAGATGGGCGGCTGGTACCGCCGCGAGATCAAGACGCCCGAGGACCTCAAGGGGCTGAAGATGCGCATCGGTGGCTTCGCCGGCCAGGTTCTGACCAAGCTCGGCGCCGTGCCGCAACAGATCGCCGGCGGCGACATCTATCCCGCGCTGGAGAAGGGCACGATCGACGCCGCCGAATGGGTGGGGCCATACGACGACCAGAAGCTCGGCTTCAACAAGGTCGCCCCGTTCTATTACTATCCGGGCTGGTGGGAAG
This sequence comes from Rhodospirillales bacterium, assembly GCA_025352915.1. Classification (GTDB taxonomy): domain Bacteria; phylum Pseudomonadota; class Alphaproteobacteria; order Acetobacterales; family Acetobacteraceae; genus CAMDGX01. The sequence goes on from JANXSA010000119.1 coordinate 1,014, forward strand.
GCGGGGCCGCGCTCTCGCTGTTCACCAATCTCAAGGCGATGGAAACGCTGCCGGAGCTGTATCGCTATGCCATCGAGGCAGCGGCGGGCGAGGTAGTGGCCTGGTCGGTAGCCAAGTACGACGCCCAGAACCCGCGCGCCTTGCGCGAGCTGGTCGCCGGTGGCACCAAGCTTTCGGCTTTCCCGCAAGCCGTCATGGAAGCCACCTTCGCGGCGGCCAATGAGCTGTATACCGAAACATCGGCGGCCAATCCGCGTTTCAAGAAGGTCCACGACCACTACATGGCGTTCCGCCGTGAGCAAGTGCTGTGGTTCCGCGTGGCCGAGAACAGCTTCGACACCTTCATGGCTCGGCAATCGGCGAACAACCGGATCTGAGCCTTCGCCGCTGGCGTGGCTATCCGGCCGGCGCCAGCGGCAACAGCACGTGGCAGCTTGGATCGGCCGGGTCGACCCGGAACCAGACCCGCGTGCCGATGAGATCCTTCACCTGACGCAGCCGTCGGATCGGGGCGGCGTGGAAGACGTGGGTGGTTCCCTCGGCCGCTGCGGTGGCGGTGACGATCCAGCGGAACGGCACGCCGACGGTCACGCCGGTGGGATCATGGCCGCGGCTGATCTCGGTCACCGTGGCCACCCACCAGGTGCCATGATCGGCCAGATGGCGGTAGCGCCGGCGGTGGTGGTACAGGGAACGGACAAAGCTCGGAGAGGGCTCTGGCGGCTCAACACCAGCTAAAACGTGCCCGGCATCGATCTCAGCGTCAGTATAGGGCTGCTGGCCGTTTTCATGGCGGATAGCCGCACGGGGCTGATTGCTTGGGGCTGTCATGGTGTTCTCCTGAGGACATTAAAAAATCCGCTGGAAGGCGGGCTGGTTCCGCTACACCCTCTCGACGACCCTGAAGCTGCGCGATGTGCCGGCCGGGCTGTCGCGGATGGCGAGCGCCTCCTCCCCGGGTGCCGCGACGGCGCCCCAGATGGACCTTGCGTTGAGCTCGGCGAGGGAAAGGCTGGTCTCGGGTAGCCACAGCGCCTCGCCCGCGCCGGCCAGGGCGGCCAGGAGTGCCCGATGTTGCGTGCGGATTTCGGCCGTGGACAGCAGCGGCAGGGTGAACCGGGCGAGGCGCGGGTTGGCCAGGGCGGGCACCGGGAACTCGTCGCCGGTCAGCGGATTGCGGTCGCGCCGGTCAAGCGTCTCGCGGCCTTCCTGCACGCCGTAGGCGACGGCGCGGGACACGCGCCACAGCGGCCCGGCGACGAGGCGGCCGATGTCGATCAGTGCCGCACCGGGGGACGCCACGTCCACCAGCAGATACCGCCCTGTGGCCGCCGACGACCGCAGCAGCACGACATTGCCCTGGGATGCCGCGTCCGTGCCCGCCGCCAGTACGCCGCTGTCGTGGGCGACGGCGGCGGGCACCAGCGAGAAACCGGTTGCCCCCAACTGAAGGGTCACCGCCCGCGACACCGGCATCCCCCGCGGTCTGCCCTACCTCGCCGGCTACGTCCTGCACGCAGAGATCGAGGCCGACACCACCGAGTGATGTTCTTCCGTGCCACCGCCCCGACCGGGTTCCGCCCGGCGGAGCTTGGGCTGGTAGCAGGCGCCCGATGGTCGGGAGCCGCCACCTGGAGCACGCAGATGAGCCTCTCCCCCGCCTCCATCCCAGCCCGAACCCGTTCCGTCAGCGGCGCCGTTGCAGGCGGGATCGCTGTTCTGGATCGCGGTGAAGGCTTACTGCCATAAACTGCTGCGCGCGATCGGTCTGGGACGGTAACGCGAAACCCGTGCCCGCCCCGGACTTGTTGTTCAGTCCGGGGATGACGGGCAGGAGGCCTGACCCGGCCAGGCGGAAGCGGCTAAAGCTCGCCGCGGTTGAACGCGGCGAGCCAGTGCGAAACCGTCTGAATCGCCGCGATATCCAGCGCATCCTTGACCTTGCTCAGGCCCGGAATGAACAGTTGCCGTTTCATGCTCCGGTCTTTGGCCGTGCCAATCAGCTCGGTGCCGCCTGGCAAAATCGCACCTTTCCGGGCGCCGCCTTTTTGCGCGGGTGGATCCTGATGCACCAGCCCGCCGACCCCGCCGAACGCCCGCAACGGACGTTTTAACGTCGCCGTGAATACGCCGGTCATCATGCTCCAATCATCCGGCACCGCCAGATGCTGACGCGCCATGGACACCAGATGGTGCTCCGACAGAGCTTGCCGCGCCAGCAATTCCGCCGTTTCCCGCGAAATCCACCAGACGCCATAAGCGGCGCCGGTGGCGGCGCGGCTGAAGCTGGAAAAACGGAAGATCGTCGCGCCTTTACGTATCTTCTCGGGCTCGGGCTGCAGGATGCCGCCCAACACGAAGTCCTTGCCAGCGTCGGTTTTGTGCGCCTTGTCATAATAGCCTGGCAGGATGCCGCGCGCCGCGTCGTAGTTACGATTGTAAGCAGACCCTTGGAATTCGATGGCGTTGGCTTCGTCGCTCATGCTGTCCTCCACGGGATATGCTGTTTTCGGGCACCGCCGCCGCCGTCCACGCCAGCCCTATCCACAGCGCGCCCAGTTCAACGCCGACCGGTAAGGAAAGCTGTGGAGGTGACGCACGCCTCCCGACAACCGCTCCTCCAGATAAGCCAAGTAGTTTACGCCAAGATAAATCGCCAAGGCCAGCGGCACGATCCAGCCGGGGATCCAGCCCACAGTCGCGGTAGGGACGCGGCTCACGCCGCGCCCCCCGCACAGATCCGAGCGTGCGCTGCTAACGCACTCGGCTCCTGCCTTGGATGTTTGACGTCGAAGCGTTGGTTCGGCCAGGGGTGGCGGATGACGGCGGGCGGTATCCAGGCGTCGATGATCCGGTTCATCCGCTCCCACGGCATATTATGCCGTTGGCTGCGCCGACGGAGCGACTTCAGCCACATCTGGATCGTATGATACCGGAACGCCGAGATGCCCCGCGCGTTCGTCGGCACGGCGTGGTAGGCGAAGTAGCCCGCCACGACGCTTTTCAGCCAGGCCCCCTGTTCGGCGATGCGCTGGTGCAGGCGGTGCCGCATCTCCTCCTTGATCTCCGCGAGTTTGGCCCGCATCCGTTTGCGCATGGTTTGCCTCTTGAGCAGGAACTTGCCGCCTTGGCTCGTCGCGCTGATATGCGTGAAGCCCAGGAAGTCAAAAGTTCCCAACCTGCCTGTTGCCGCGTCCGGCCGATCCGCTTTCGCGTGCCGGCCGAAGGGGATCAGGCGGGTTTTCTCAGGGTGCAGTTCCAGCTCAAACGTGGCCAGCCTGGCCCGCAGATCGTCGAGGAAGTGACGAGCATCCTCCTCATGCTGGAAGCCGACGATCGTGTCATCCGCATAACGGATCACGATCATGTCCCCATGAGCATGGCGCTGCCGCCATTGTTGCGCCCACAGGTCATAGACATAGTGCAGATAGATGTTCGCCAGTAGCGGTGAGATCACCGCCCCTTGCGGCGTGCCTATCGTGCCCTCGGTCCATGCGCCGTCCTCCAGGACCCCCGCTTTCAGCCACTTGCCGATGAGACGCAGAACCCGCTGGTCGCCGATCCGGTGTTCGAGGAAGCGCATCAGCCAAGTGTGGCTGATCGTATCGAAGAACGCTCGGATATCGGCGTCCAGCACGGTGCCCACCTTTCGCCTGTGCAGGCCCACCGCCAGGGCATCCAGCGCATCGTGCTGGCCGCGTCCGGGGCGGAACCCGTAGGAGAACCCGGCAAAGTCCGTCTCGTAGATGGCGTTCAGCACCGCCACCACCGCTCTTTGGACGATCTTGTCCTCCAGCGCGGCGATACCGAGCGGGCGCAGGCGCCCATCCGGTTTGGGGATATACTGGCGCCGGGACGGAAGTGCCCGGTAGGCGCCCCGCTGGACCCGTCCGTGCAAATCCACCAGACGCTCTGGCAGGCCTGCCTCGTAGTGATCCCACGTCACGCCGTCGACTCCTGGGGCGGCGGACTTCTTCAGTTGGAAGAAGGCCCACTCCAGTAGCTCCGGCGTGACATGGTGCAGCAGCGCGGTGAACACGATCCTTTTGTCTCGCATCGCGGCTTGACGTATGCGGCCCAGCGACTGGAGCACGCTTTCCCGGCGCTGTGTCCGGCGCGTGTTTCGCTGTGCTGCATTCTCCTTGGCCCCCGCTCTTGGCTCCATCGCCTCCGCACCCGGTCGCCCGGCTTTGTTCGGCAACTTCCCAGCTACTACAGCGAGGTCCGACTTCTCCCCTCCGTGCATCATTGGCGTGCGGCTTTCGCCTTCCCAATGCGGCCCATGCCCCGCAGGGCATGGGCGGAGAGGAGACCTCCCGGTTTCCGTGCAAAGAGTGTCATCGCGTGCCTGGGGTCTCTGACCACGCCGAGCCGGTGGGAGGGCTCGCCATAGCGCCCGCCACCGTGTTGCCTTCCCGGTTTACCCACCCGGTCAGCGCTCGAAAGTCCACTTTCGCGGCTCAATACCCAGCCCACGACTCCCCTCACCAACGCTTCACCCCTGACCTCACGGTCAGTGGCGCATGGCACGGGGCCGGTGTGGCAGGCTACGCCTTCACCGTATGGAACTTGCATCCACTACTCCTTGCCGGCCTCCCGGCGCACGGGCAATCGGGTGAAAAAGCGCGTGATAATCGGCTAAATTGCTGAATCTGAGGTGGCCCCCAAATCCTGGACAGCTAGCCCGTCTTATTCACGGCATGGCAGGGATTCGTTGGCGGGTGTCTCGTAAACCGTTGATTACGCTTAGAGAGTGGGTGTCGAGACCATCCCAACCACGTTGTCACGCGAGCCACACCCGCTATGTTGCAAGATACTCTGCTGCCCTTCAGTTTCCCAGCGGTTGGACGCAAGAAAGTCAGCGCCGCGTTTGATGGCGGACGCATGACCTCGGACGGTGGCGTCATGCTTCTCGGTGCCGTCGAGCGCCGTATCGGGCTCGCCCGCACCCTCGCAGCCTTGATCGCCGACCGGCGCAATCCCCGGCTTGTCACCCACAGCGTAGCCGACATCCTGCGGGTCCGGATGCTTGCCATTGCCTGCGGCTACGAAGACGCCGACGACCTTGATGATCTTCGCCACGATCCCGGCTTCAAGCTGGCCTGCGGACATCTGCCCGATAGCGGCACTGACCTGTGCTCGCAGCCAACCATGTCGCGGTGGGAGAACGCCGCCGATCTGCGCACGATGATCCGCCTGAGCTACGCCATGGTCGATATATACTGTGCCAGCTACGCCAGCCCGCCGCGCGCTGTCACGCTGGACATCGACGATACCGTCGATGTCGTGCATGGCCACCAGCAGCTTGCCTTGTTCAACGCGCATTACGATGAGCGCTGCTTCCAGCCGATCCACGTCTATGACACCGCCACGTCGCGCCCGGTGGCGATGCTGCTGCGGCCGGGCAAGACCCCGTCGGGGACGGAAATACGCAGCCATCTGCGCCGTCTCGTGCGCCGCATCCGCTCGCACTGGCCCCAAACGCGGCTGACCATCCGCGGCGACGGTCATTACGGACGCCCCGAGGTGATGGCGTGGTGCGAGGCCAACGCTGTCGACTACATCCTGGGTCTGCCGGGAAATGCCGTTCTGGATCGCCTGGTGGAACCGGCCGCCGACGATGTGCGGGTTCGTCGCGCCGAAGCCCAGGCGCCAGCGCTGCGCCGCTACACCCAAACCCGCTATGGCGCCAAATCCTGGCGCTGCGAGCGGCGCGTGGCCGCGCGCATCGAGGCGACCACAAAGGGATTGGACATCCGCTACGTGGTGACCAACATCGCTGTCGGCACCGCCGATTGGCTCTACGACACACTATACTGTGCCCGCGGCCAGGCCGAGAACCTGATCAAGTTGCACAAGACCCAGCTGGCATCCGACCGCACCAGTTGTCGATCGCCACTCGCCAATCAGATGCGCCTGGTGCTGCACACTGCGGCCTACTGGCTCATGCTGAAGCTGCGCGACGCCATCCCGAAACCCCAGCCATTGGCCAGCGCCGAGTTCACAACCCTGCGCATGCGCCTGCTCAAGATTGCCGCGCGCATCACCGAGACCGCGACTCGGGTGCGCATCGCCTTCGCCGCGGCGTGTCCAGAAGCGCAGCGGAACGTGTCAACGACTTTGATACAGCCGGGTTTGGAATTTAAGCTCGGTTAGGAGGCGTCGATTGCGTGTCGTCGTGCTGGGCGAGTCAGGCAGCGCGTGGTGTTGGCCGGGTCCATTCGAGGATCGGCGTGTCGTC
>JANXSA010000242.1 GCA_025352915.1 Rhodospirillales bacterium
TCGCCCAGGTCGCGGCCGATCGCGGCGACGCGACCATCGGCAAAGGCGATATCGACGACATCATCCACGTTCTGGGCCGGGTCGATCACCCGCCCGCCAGTGAGCAGCAAGTCGAACATATCCGTTCCTCCGAGGGGAAAATTGCCGAGCCCGTCATGTTCGGCGGTGGGAAATTTTCGCGCAACCCCTCCCCAAGCGGGAAAACTGGTGCAGAATGCCCGGCGACGCTTCCACCTTCCCGCCGCACGTGGCGCGCGCAACACGCAGGAGCTCCCGATGAGCAGTACAGTCGCCGACGATTCCCGGACCAATTCGCGGATCGTCACCTCCTATCGCCAGCGCACCGCCGGCTCGGCCGAGATGGCGCGCCAGGCCCAGGAGCTGTTCCCCAGCGGCATCACCCATGACGCACGCAATGTCGACCCGTACGGGATCTACGTTGCTCGCGCCGCCGGGCCGCATAAATGGGATGTCGATGGCAACAAGTACATCGACTATTTCGGCGGCCATGGCGCGCTGATCCTGGGACATAACAACCCGACCGTGCTGGCGGCGATCACCGCGGCGATGCAGGACGGCTCGCAATTCGGCGCCAGCCATCCGCGCGAGATCCTGTGGGCCAATGCGGTCAAGCGTCTGGTGCCGGCGGCCGAGCGGCTGCGCTTCACCTCCTCGGGCACCGAGGCGACGTTGATGGCGCTGCGCCTGGCCCGCGCCTTCACTGGGCGCGACACCCTGCTGCGCTTCAAGGGCCATTTCCACGGCTGGCACGACCACGTGAGCAGCGGCTATTCCAACCACTACGACGGCACGCCAACGCCGGGCGTGCTGCCGAGCGTGGCGCAGAAATCGGTGCTGGTGAATCCCGGCGATATCGCGGCCGTCGAAGAAGTGCTGAAGAACAATCCGGATATCTGTGCGGCGATCCTGGAGCCCACCGGCTCGTCCTTCGGCCAGGTGCCGCTGACGGCCGAATTCGTCCAGGAGCTGCGCCGCCTGACCGCCAGATACGGCGCCCTGTTGATCATGGACGAGGTGGTGACCGGCTTTCGGGCCTCGCCGGGTGGCGCGCAGGTGCTGTGGGGCATTACGCCGGACCTGTCGTCCTGGGCGAAAATCCTGGCCGGCGGCATGCCGGGCGGCTGCGTGACCGGGCGTAAGGACATTCTCGACCTGCTCGATTTCGCCGCCTCCGCCAAGGCCGGGCGTGAGAAGATCGGCCATCCCGGCACCTTCAACGCCAACCCGGTCTCCGCCGCCGCCGGCATTGCCTGCCTGACCATCCTGGCCGAGACCGACGCGGTGCAGAAGGCGGCCGATACCGCGGCTTCGCTGCGCTCCGGGCTGAATGACGTGCTCGCCGAGTTCGGGTTGAAATGGTCGGTCTACGGCACCTCCTCGGGCTTCCATCTGTTCGTGAATCCGAAGAACCGTGACATCACGCCGCACGGCTTCGACCCCTTCGCCTGCGAGATGGAAGAGCTGAAGGCGCAGCCGCAAAAGCTGAACAACCGCATGCGCATCGCCCTGCTGGTGAACGGCGTGGACACTAATCCGCGCATCGGCGGGCTGCTGTCCTGCACCCACACGGCGCAGGACGTGGCCGAAACGCTGGCGGCATACCGCGAGGCGCTGAAGATGATGAAAGCGGAAGGCGAGCTTCCGGTCTGAGTTTTTTCATGGGGCCGGGCGGGAACGTCCGGCCTTTTCTGATTCTGCTTTGCTAGCGTTGGGGTGTTTGCGATGAATGACGAAGATCTGGGCTTTCTGCCGGCGACCGAACTGGCGCCGATGATCCGGACGAAGAAGATTTCGCCGGTCGAGGTGATGCGCACCATCATCAAGCGCATCGAGCGGCTGGAGCCGAAGATCAACGCCATGGCGGCCTTCGGGCCGGAGCTGGCGATGAAGCACGCCCATGCCGCCGAGGACGCATTGATGCGGGGCGGCCCGATCGGCCCGCTGCACGGCCTGCCGGTCACCATCAAGGACCTGGCGTGGACCCATGACTTCCCGACCGAATCCGGCAGCCATTCGGCCAAGGGCTTCCAGTCCAAGATCGACAACCCCTTCGTCGCCCGGCTGCGCGAGGCCGGCGCGATCGTCATCGGCAAGACCACCACCAGCGAGTTCGGCTGGACCGGGGTTTCGCGCTCGCCGTTGACCGGCATCACCCATAATCCGTGGAAACAAGGCTACAACGCCGGCGCCTCCTCGGCTGGTGCCGGTGCCGCCTCGGCCGCCGGTTATGGCGCGCTGCACCAGGGCAGCGACGGCGCTGGCTCAATCCGCATGCCGGCGCATTTCTGCGGCCTGTTCGGCCTCAAGCCGACGCATGGCCGGGTGCCGAACCACCCCGTCGGCGCCGGCGACTACACCTCGCATATCGGCCCGATGACCCGCACCGTGCGCGATGGCGCGCTGATGATGTCGGTGATGTCCGGCCCGCATCCGCTGGATCACACCAGCCAGGAAGCCGGGCCGGCCGACTACATGGGCCGCCTGGATGACGGGATCAAAGGCAAGCGAGTCGCTTTCTCGATGGACCTCGGCCATGCCCGCGTCGATCCCGAAGTGGCCGACCTCGTCCGGAAGGGCGCCGAGGCCCTGGCCGCCGGCGCCGGCTTCACCCTGACCGACGTCAAGCCCGCCTGGGGCCCGGCGGGTCCGGGCCTGATCCGCGACTTCTGGGCCGCCCACATGACCCGCAGCGCCGCACTGCTGCCGAAATTCGAGCACCAGATGGACCCCGGCCTGGTCGCCTGCATCAAGGATGGCGCCCAGGTCTCGATGGCGCAATACCAGGACATGCGCATCAAGAAGATGCAGTACATCGCCGACATCCACATGTTCTTCGAGGACTGGGATTTCCTGATCACCCCCACCGTCTCGGTCGCCGCCTTCCCCGCCGAGAAGCTGATGCCAGATCACTGGCCGCAGCATCCGTGGGACTGGATCCAGTGGGCAGAATTCTCCTACCCGTTCAACATGAGCTGGAACCCCGCCGCCACGGTGCCCTGCGGCTTCACCAAGGACGGCCTGCCGGTCGGGCTACAGATCACCGGCCGCCGCTTCGACGATCTCGGCGTGATGCAGGCGTCGCGGGCGTTCGAGCGGATTCAGCCCTGGGCCGACAAGCGGCCGGCGATGGATTGGTAAGGCTGTGAGCGCTGCGCACCGGCTGATCGCCACCCCGATCGGCCGGCTGCGCACGCCATGGCATACCACCGCCGAATGCCCGCGCAACGGCCGGCGTGGCGATACGCCGTTGTGCACGGTCGAGGTCGATGCCGCCTATGTGCCCGGCCTGAAGGACCTGGAGGGCTACACCCACCTGATCCTGCTGTACTGGATGAACCAATCCGGCACGCCCGAGATGCAGTTCACCCCCCCGAACGACACCGAACCGCGCGGCATGTTCGCCACCCGCACGCCGCGCCGGCCCAATCCGATCGGCCTGTCTGTGGTGAAGTTCGAGGGCTTCGTCGCACCCGGCGTCCTGAACGTGCGCTATCTCGATTGCGTTGACGGCACGCCGCTACTGGATATCAAGCCTTACCTGCCCAGCACCGATGCCGAACCCGAGGCCAGCATGGGGTTTCAGAAGCGGAGCCGCTGATGGCCCAGAACATCTACGACGACGACAGCTTCTTCTCCGGCTACAGCACGCTGGCGCGGTCGGTGAAGGGGCTGGACGGGGCAGGGGAGTGGGCCTCGATCCGCGCCCTGTTGCCGCCGATGGCCGGGCTTCGGGTGGTCGACCTCGGCTGCGGCTTCGGCTGGTTCTGCCGCTGGGCGCGCGAAGCCGGCGCGGCCGCGGTGCTGGGGCTCGACCTCTCCGAAAAGATGCTGGCGAAGGCGGCGCAGGACACCAGCGACCCGGCGATCACCTATGGCCGCGCGGACCTCGACCGGCTGGATCTGGCGCCCGGCGCGTTCGACCTCGCCTATTCATCGCTGGCGCTGCATTACTTGGCATCACTCGAAGCTGTGATGGCCGCGGTGCACGCCGCCCTGGTGCCGGGCGGGCATTTCGTCTTCTCCGTCGAACACCCGATCTACACCGCGCCCACCCAACCCGGCTTCGTCACAGGCGATGACAGCCGCCGGGTTTGGCCGCTGGATGCCTACCTGATCGAAGGTCGCCGTGTGACCAACTGGTTCGCGCCCGGCGTGGTGAAGCACCACCGCACCGTCGCCAGCTACGTCACTGCCCTGTTGTCCGCCGGCTTCACCCTGACGGCGTTACAGGAATGGGGGCCGAGCGCCGAACAGATCGCCGAGCACCCCAGCTGGGCCGACGAGCGGCAGCGCCCACCCTTCCTGCTGGTGGCCGCGCGTCGCGGGTGATCGTGCTTCACGCGGAATAATATTGCGAGTCGTGCGCAACGACTCGGCAAGCCCGCATGGAGTCAAAGGGATATGAACAATCCCTTAACATCGAACTGAAGGTGCAACGCTCCGGCTCGTCTCAAGCCCTGTGAATCTCACCCCCGATTGGCCCGCGCCAGCACCGCATTCGCCAACACCTCCACCCCGGCGGCGCAGTGTTCGGGTTCGGACCATTCGCGCTCGCTGTGCGACCAGCCGTCGCGGCACGGCACGAAGATCAATTCGGTCGGGCAAAGCCGAATCATGTTGAACGCGTCGTGCCCCGGCCGCGTGCGCATCCGCGTGCAGGAATAGCCAAGCTCGGCGGCGGCCTTCTCGGCCAGCTGGATCATCCCCTCGTCGAAATGCACCGGCGCGCGCTGGCGCTTGACCAGGGTGTTGAAGACCAGCCCGGTCTGCGCCGCAATCCGCGCCTCCGCCGCCTCGATCTCGCCGGCCATGGCAGCAGCACCTTCCGCGTCCGGATGCATGATGCCGTAGCTGAAGGTGGCGCGATGCGGAATGTTGATGCGGTTGTTCGGCCAGCAATCCATCACCACCGCACTCGCCGACCCCGCCGGCGCATAGGCAATCCCCACCCGGTCGATCGCGTCGATCAGCTTGGCCGCCCCCACCAGCGCATTGCGCCGCCGCATCATCGGCATCGACTGGATATGCGCGTTCTCGCCCAGCACCTCCATATCGGCAAACACCGAATAATGGCTGTGCGTCACCGCACCAATGGTGATCCCGGCCCCCTCCAACAGCGGCCCCTGCTCGATATGCAGCTCGAAATAGGCATCGACGTCACGCCCGCCCACCGGCGCCGTGCCGTCATAGCGGATGCGCCGCAACTCATCGCCAAACCGCAGCCCCTGCCGGTCGGTCGAGCCATGCGCCTCCGCCAGCGGCAACACCCCGGCAAACACCGCCGAGCCCATCAGCCCCGGCGAGAAGCGTGCCCCCTCCTCGTTGGTCCAGTTCACCACCTCCAGCGCCCGCTTCGTCACAATCCCCGCCTCGGCAATACTCCGCACCGCCTCCAGCGCGCCCAGCACACCGAGCGGCCCATCGAACTTCCCCCCCGGCGACTGGCTGTCCAAATGACTGCCCAGCATCACCGGCGCCAGGCCGGGATCACTGCCCTCGCGCCGCGCAAACATGTTGCCCATCGCATCCACGCTCAGCGCCAGCCCGGCCTCCTGGCACCAATACCCGAACAACCCGCGCACATCGCGATCCCCATCGGTCAGCGCCATGCGGTCCACCCCGCCATGCGCCAACTGGGCAATCGACCCCAAAGCCATCAGGTCAGACCAAAGTCGCTTGGCGTTCACGCGAATCAGAGCCATGCCGAATGATCCCTGCCGTGCCGTGGTGCGCAACAATGGCCCGCAAAGCCGTGCCGCTCAAGGATATCCCGCGCGCAATGGATAAAAAGTTTTTGCTTCTTTTTCCAAAAAGAAGTCTTTCTAAGACTTGTTCTTTTTTGAAAAAAAGAACCAAAAAACTTTTATCCACTTGGCTTCGTGCCTCCCCTGGGAAGTGGGGTTGACGTCACCGCTGGCAACCGTTGCACAATCGCTTAACCAAGGAGACCCGCCATGCCCCGTCCGACGCGCCGCATGCCCGCCGCCCGCGCGATGATCACCGCCCCGCAGCCCGAGGCGGTCGAGGCCGGCGCCGACATCCTGCGCGCCGGCGGCTCCGCGGTGGACGCCATGCTCGCCTGCGCCTTCACCCAGGGCGTGGTCGATCCCCTGATGTGCGGCATTGGCGGCCTCGGCACGATCCAGGTCTATGACCCCATCACCGGCCGGCACCAGATCATCGACGGCATGGGCACCTGTCCCGCCGCCGCCACGCCCACGCTCTGGGAACAGGATTTCCTCGGCGAATGCCCGGACGGCTTCGGCTTCATCGTCCGCGGCAACGTCAACGAAATCGGCCGCCGCGCCGTCACCACCCCGGGCATCATCGCCGCCTTCGCCCTGGCACATCGCCAGTTCGGCAAACTCCCGTGGTCCGACCTCTTCGCCCCGGCCATCCGCGTAGCCCGCGAAGGCTGGCCCGTCCGCCCCCACGTCGCCGGCGTCTTCGCCACCAACGAGGCCGACTACGGCCGCCTGCCCTACATCGACAAACTCCGCCTCACCCCCGACGGCGCGCGGATCTACCTGCGCCCCGACGGCAGCGTGAAGAAGATCGGCGACATCATCACCAACCCCGACCTCGCCGACACCCTCGCGATCCTCGCCCGCGACGGCGCCGAGGCCTTCTACACCGGCGAGATCGCCGCCCGCATCGTCACCGACCAGCAACAGCATGGCGGCCTGCTCTCCGCCGCCGACCTCGCCGGCTTCGCGCCGAGGGTGAATTCCCCCATCACCATCCCGTATCGCGGCCGCAGCATCGCCGTCCCGCCGCCCCCCGCCGGCGGCATCACGGTGGCGCAAATCCTGCGTATCCTCGAACGCTTCGACCTCGCCGCAATCGGCCACAACACCCCCGAATACATCCGCGTCGTCGCCGAAGCGATGAAGATCGCCGGGCGCGAAAAGGACGAGAACATCGGCGACCCCGACTTCTTCACCCCACCCCTCGCCCGCATGCTCTCCGACGACTGGGCCGACCAACAAGCCGCCGGCATCAAGCGCGGCGAAAAAGCCTCCCTCACCCGCGTCCTCGCCGACGCCCCACACACCACCACCCTCTCCGCCGTCGACGCCGGCGGCATGGTCGTCTCCGTCACCCACACCCTGGCCACCCCCTCCGGCGTCATCCCCGAAGGCACCGGCTTCATGCTTAACGGTGCCATGAACTGGTACGACCCGCGCCCCGGCCGCCCCAGCTCCATCGCCCCCGGCAAGCGCCGCTTCTCCACCATGGCCCCCACCATCGTCTTCGAGAACGATCACCCAGTGATGACCATCGGCGCCCCCGGCGGCGCCTGGATCGGCATCGCCATCCTCCAGGGCATCGTCAACGTCCTGGATTTCGGCATGACCATGCAGGAAGCCGTCCAGGCCCCGCGCTTCTCCGCCACCTCGGACAAGATCGACATCTCCAACCGCATCCCCCGCGCCACCCAGCGCGCGCTGGAAGCGATGGGCTATGACGTCGTCCGTTCCCCCCTCACCTTTGCCTTCGCCGGCGTCCATGGCATCACCATGTGGGACGGCGTGCTCGAAGGCGGCGCCGACCCACAGCGCGACGGCTATCCAGCGGGAGTTCAGTAACCATGGCCAATGTTCTCGACATCCCGGAGCGCGGCTTCCGCTTCGTCGAGGGGGTCTTTCAATACTCTGCCGGCGTGGCGGCACTCGCCGGCTTCCGCATGGAGCGGGCGCGCTTCGCCAACCCGGTCCCGCTGCACGATGGATTTGCCCGCATCCAGGCCTACCTGGCCTCCCTCGACTTGCCCCCCACCGCCTTCGCCGCCTGCGAACTCCGCTCGCCCGAACCCTTCACCGAAGAAGGCTTCGTCGCCTTCAACCGAGCCTATTTCGGCGTCCTGGAAAAATGGGGCGTCATCATCGGCGGCCTCAACCCCATCGCCCGCTCGAACGTCTGCCCGGAACTGGACAAGCCCGACTGCCCCAGCTTCCACGCCTTCAGCTACGCCGTCCCCGCCGCCGGCGCACCACCCAGCTTCGTCATCGCCGGCAGCGGCGAAAGTGCGGAGGGCAAAGGCGACTACCGCGACAACACCGTCGCCTATCGCGACCTCTCAACCGCCGGCATGCGCGCCAAAATCCGCCACGTCATGGCCGAAATGGAACGCCGCATGACCGCCCTCGGCTTCACCTGGCCCGACACCACCGCTACCCAAGTCTACACCGTCCACGACCTCTTCCCCCACTTCGCCGAGGAAATCGTCGCCCGCGGCGCCGCCCGCCACGGCGCCACCTGGCAATTCTGCCGCCCGCCCGTGGTGGACCTGGAGTTCGAGGTCGATTGCCGCGGCGTGATGACGGAAATCGTGCTTCCAGGGTAATGCAAGAAGCTACGCAAGCATGGGCTCCGCCCAAACCCGCCAGGGGCCAAGCCCCTGGACCTTATTAGTTTAAGGTCCAGGGGCTTGGCCCGTCGCGCGAAGGCGCGCAACGGACCTGGTGGGTCCAGGGCAAAGCCCTGGCCTTCCCCGTTTCCTTACCGCCCCCGCAAACTCACCCCATGCGGATACCGCGCCTTATACTCCGCCACCCCCGTCTCCATTGTCACAAACTTCGCTCCCTCCGCCTTCAGCACATCGAGCATGTGCTCCAGCATGAACATCCGATGCCCTCGCCCAATGACATGCGGATGGAACGTGTAAGTCAAAATTCCCCAGTCATAATATTTCTTCATATACTTGAACTCGTTGATGAAATTCTCAATCACCAATCGCGCATTCATCCCCCCCGGCAGAATCCCCTGCGGCGAGCGCGAATACTCAAAATGCGGATGGTCATCCAGCGCCCAGGAAATCGGCATCTCCACCAGCGCCGTATCCGGCCCGAACTCCATCGGCTCCAACAGCTCGATCCGGTCCCCCTTGCGCGCCTGATACGGGATGTAGTCATGCCCCATCATCGAGCTGTCATAGATGAACCCATGCTTCATCAGCAGGTCCACCGACACCTCCGACAAATCCCACGCCGGCGAGCGATACCCCCGCGGCGCCCGCCCGGTCAGCCGCATGATCGACTCGTTGCCGCGGATCAGCTCCTGCTCCTCCCCCTCCGGCCCCAGCGTCGACGGCACCCGATGCGTCCAGCCATGATTGCCGATCTCATGCCCCGCCGCATGCACCGCGGCCACGCACGAAGGATACGAATCGATCGTATGCCCCGGAATGAACCAGGTCGTCGGGATCGACCGTTCGTTCAAAAGCCGCAAAATCCGCTGCGCCGCCGGAATGCCGAAATCCCCCCGGCTGATCAGCGTCGGCGAGGTTTGCCCGCGCGATATCGCGGACGATGTGTTGTCGTGGTCAAAGGTCAGGCAGACAAAAAGGTCAGCCATGGCGGAACTCCTGATCGTGGCGCGAGGAAAGACTCGTGCCCCCAGGATCGTGTTTCCACCGCGCGCTGTCAAAAAGCCGTCTTTCCCGCGCGGGCAGGGGGGTGTAGCCTTCCACCGTCCAGGACGCGTGGAATGCCAGCATGAGCCAAACGGCCACCGCCATCGCCAACCAAGCCACCCAAGGCGGCCCCATGCTTGGCGGCCCCCTGCTTGGCGGTATCGACTGCGACGTGCATCCCGCCGTCCCCAACATGGCTGCCCTGCTGCCTTATCTCGACCCGTACTGGCAGGAACAGGTCACCGTCCGCGGCATCGACGGCCTCGACCTCTCCAGCTTCCCGCTCCAGATGGACGCCCACGGCCGCCCGGACTGGCGCACCCCGGGCGAAAAGCCCGGCGCCTCGCTCGCCCGCCTGCGCGCCGACGCCCTGGACGGCTTCGGCACCCAATTCGCCATCTGCAACCCGCTTTACGGCGTGCTTGCCATCAACAACGAACACTTCGCCGCCGCCATCGCCCGCGCCATGAACGACTGGCTCGTCGCCGAGTGGCTCGACGCCGAACCCCGCCTGCGCGGCTCCATCGTCGTGCCGGCCCAGAACCCCGAACTCGCCGTCGACGAAATCAACCGCCGCGCCGCCGACCGCCGCTTCGTCCAGGTCCTCCTCCTCGCCCAGGGCGACATCCCGCTGGGCAACCGCCGCCTCTGGCCGATCTACGCCGCCGCCGAGCGCCACGGCCTGTCCATCGGCGTCCACGCCGGCAGCATCTTCCGCCACGCCACCACCTCGAACGGCTGGCCCTCGTACCACCTGGAGGATTACGCCGCCCACGCACAGAGCTTCCAGTCCAACCTCCTCAGCCTGGTCCACGAGGGCGTGTTCAACAAACACCCCGCCCTCACCTTCGTCATGATCGAGAGCGGCTTCACCTGGCTGCCCACCTTCATGTGGCGCGCCAACAAGACCTGGCGCGGCGTCCGGGCGGAGGTCCCCTGGGTCGACCGCGCCCCCAGCGAACTCATCCGCGCCCATGTCCGCTTCACCCTCCAACCCACCGACGCCCCGCCAACCGGCGCCGACATGGCGCGCGTGCTGGACATGATCGGCAGCGACGACATGCTGCTGTTCTCCACCGACTACCCGCACTGGCAGTTCGACGGCCACAACGTCTGGCCCGACGGCATCTCCCCCGCCCTCAAGCGCCGGATACTGGTCGACAACCCCCGGAACGCCTACCCCAGATTGCAGGAGGCCCGCCCATGACCCCCGAAGACGGCCGCATCATCCCGTCCGAATCCCCCGCCAACATCTCCCGCGCCAAACTCAAGGTCATCGACTGCGACGTCCA
>JANXSA010000120.1 GCA_025352915.1 Rhodospirillales bacterium
ACGACGACACGCAATCGACGCCTCCTAACCGAGCTTAAATTCCAAACCCGGCTGTATCAAAGTCGTTGACACGTTCCGCAGAGTGGTACCACCGACTTCACCTTCGTGGTCACCCGCAGCGGCGGTACGACCGGCCCGGCCAGTGCGAACTGGACGGTGACTCCCGGCAACATCGGCAGCACCGGCGCTGTCAACGGCACGGATTTTGTCGGCGGCGCGCTGCCTTCGGGCACGGTGAGCCTCGCCCCTGGCGAGACCAGCAAGGTAGTGACGGTGGCGGTGGCCGGCGATGGTGTGGTGGAGCCGATCGAGAGCTTCACCGTAACTCTGTCCGGCCCGCCCGCCGGGGTGACGATCGGCACGGTGCGCGCCACCGCCCTGATCTGGAACGACGACACCCTGGGCACCGGCGCGCTGGCGATCGCGCCGGTCAGCGCCGAGAAGGCAGAGGGCAATAGCGGCAGCACAGCGTTCACCTTCACCGTGACCCGTACCGGCGACACCGCCGGCACCGCGGGGGCGGACTGGGCGGTGACCGGTGGCGGCGTAGCCTCGATCACCGCGGCCAGCGGCGCCGACTTTATCGGTGGGCAGCTGCCGGCCGGGCATGTGGTGTTCTCCGCCGCCCAGGCGGCCCAGACGGTTACGGTGCTGGTGGCGGGCGAAACTTTGGCCGAGCTGAACGCAAGCTTTACCGTGAGCCTCTCGGGCGCCCAGGCCGGGGTGTCGATCACCACGGCGACCGCGGTCGGGGTTATCCTGGACGACGACACGAAATACTCGACCAAGGCCAACGAGACGCTGACCGGGCACGGCGGGGCCGGACCTGTTCTACCTCGGCGGCGGGCTGGATACGGTGTTCGGCCTGACGGGGCTCGACCGGTTCCGCTTCCAGCAGAGCGCGCTAGGCCCGGCGGCGACGACGGCGACGACGATGGAGGATTTCAGCCGCACCGACGGCGAGAAGCTAGACTTGGCGCTGATCGACGCTATCGCCGGCACGGTCACCAACGACGCATTCAGCTTCATCGGCACCGCGGCGTTCAATGGCACGCCAGGGCAGCTGCGCTGGGAGGATCAGGGCAGCGTTCGCCTGATCCAGGGCAATGTGAATAACGACACGGTCGCGGACCTGACCATCTTCGTGAAGGCGGCGGGCCCGGTGGACGCCAACTGGTTCGTTTTGTGACGGCGTAGGGCAGCGGCCAGGAGGGCGTGCGTCCGCGCCCGCCCGGCGCACAGAGAGTTTTCGATCCCGGTTCCCTATCCTACCGGAAACCCCTCCCGCAGCACGTGCACCCCGAGTTCGGGAGGCTGGCGCCCGTCCAAGATCGCCTCAACGATATCTGGTGCCAACAGCGTCAGCATCAGGATGCGGCCCAGGTAGCCGCGATCGAGCTTCTCTCCCACAGCCAATTCGGTGACCGACCCATTGCGGCCATCGTCCAACATCTTCTTCCACCGGTGGGCCCTGGGGAGCGCCTTGATCAAACTATTGTCGACGTGGGAGCGGTGTCCGACCAGTCGGGGGCCATCCGTGCTATTTCACCATCCATGGAAACTAAAGCCCCGATCCCACTCGCCGTCCTCGTTGGTATCCAGAAGCCGGACGACACCGACATCGCGCACGAAGCCAGCCTCGAGGAGTTGGGGCGGTTGGTGAAGACGCTGGGCTATGAAGTGGTTGCCACGGTTTCGCAGAAGCGCGAGGGTACCGGCGCCGGGTTGCTGCTGGGCAGCGGCAAGCTGGCTGAGCTGGCGGCGCTGACCGGGGGCAGCGGTGTGGTCGGTTCAATGGCGGCGCCTCGAAAGTCCAAGGCCCGGCAACGATTCGAAGGCGCCGCCGATATTGCCGGCTTTGTCCAGTCCGATCCGGATGCCACGCGCAAGCCTGAATTCGTCATCGTCGATCACGAACTCTCGCCAAGCCAAATCCGCAACCTTGAGCGCGCGACCGGCGCTCAGGTGCTGGACCGCACGGGCGTCATCGTCGAAATCTTCAACCGCCATGCCAACACCCGCGAGGCGAAGCTGCAGGTGGAGATGGCGCGCCTGAAATACGTGGCCCCCCGCTTGCGGGAGTCGTCCGCAGGCGGCGGCCGTCAGCAGGGCCCCGGTGCCGGCGAAAGTGCCTTGGATCTCGATCGCCGGAAGATCCGCGATAGGATTTCGGAGCTGAAG
>JANXSA010000244.1 GCA_025352915.1 Rhodospirillales bacterium
GACGCTGCCGGTGATTTTCCGAAGTGCCTGCGACATCAGCCTTGCATGCAGGCCCATGTGGCTGTCGCCCATCTCGCCTTCGAGCTCGGCGCGCGGTACCAGGGCGGCGACGCTGTCGATCACCAGCACGTCAATGGCGCCGGAGCGGACCAGGGTGTCGGTGATTTCCAGCGCCTGTTCGCCGGCATCTGGCTGTGAGATCAACAGGTTGTCGACATCGACGCCGAGCTTGCGGGCATAGATCGGGTCGAGCGCGTGTTCGGCGTCGATGAAGGCGCAGGTGCCGCCGCGCTTCTGCGCCTCGGCGATCGCGTGCAGGGCGAGGGTGGTCTTGCCCGAGCTTTCCGGGCCGTAGATCTCGATGATGCGGCCGCGCGGCAGGCCGCCGATGCCGAGTGCGAGGTCCAGGCCGAGCGAGCCGGAGGGGATGACGGCGATCTGCTCGTCCTGGCTGCGCTGGCCCATGCGCATGATCGAGCCTTTGCCGAAAGCGCGTTCGATCTGCACCATCGCGGCGTCGAGCGCCTTGTTCTTGTCCATCAGGTGGCTCCAGGGAAGCGGTGTCGCGGAAGTGGGCGAAGCGATGGGTTACGCGGTGCGGCCGAGTCCCGTGAAGCGATGACGTGGCTGATCGGCAACGACTGGGCGACACGCGGGGGCGGCATGCCTTCGTGTCGAATTGTTTCGTTCGCAACCAGTCGTTAAGAATTTGATCATCGTATGTTCCGATTGTGAGCCAGGGGGAACATAGATGGAACTTTTGCGCGCCGCAAGAAGCGTGGGCTTGAAAAACCCGGCTATGCACGTCAGACCGCCTGTGTCGGCTCCAGAGTCCGCGCCAGCGCCGCGACACGGGCGGCGAGGTCCTTCATGGCGTAGGGCTTGGACAGGAAGGTCGTGGCGGCGGCGGCGATGGTGTCGTGGAGCGGCACGTCGGCATAGCCCGAGACGATGATCGCCGGCAGTGCCGGGCGGGCCAGCTTCTCGCGCACGGCCCGGGCCAGGGTCGCGCCATCCATGCCGGGCATGATCATGTCGGTGACCAGGCAGGCGATATCGCTGTCCGCAGCGATGAGCGCCAGCGCCGCCTCGGCGCAGTCGGCGGACACGACGTGCCAGCCCTGACGTTCCAGGGCGCGCTGGGCGAGCTTGCGGACCGGGTCTTCGTCTTCGACCAGCAACACCGAGCCGCGCCGCTCGGAGGGCACAGCCGGCTGGGGCTTGGCGGGGTTGTGGCCAAGGGCGGCCGGGATGGCTGGTTCCTGACTGCGGGGCAACAGGATCAGGAAGGTGGTGCCCTGCCCCGGCGTGCTGGCGACCTCAAGGAAGCCCATCGATTGTTGCACGATGCCCAGGACGGTGGCCAAGCCGAGGCCGGTGCCGCGCTGCTGGCGGGTGGTGAAGAACGGCTCGAAAATGCGCGGCAGGATGGCCGCTGGTATGCCGGTGCCGGTGTCGCGCACCTCGATGGCGACGTAGCGGCCGGGCGGGATCGTTTCCAATCCGCCGGTCCGCGGTGCCAGCAAGGTCAGCCGGCCGGTGCGCAGGGTGAAGGTGCCGCCATCCGGCATGGCGTCGCGGGCGTTGAGCGCGAGATTCACCAGCACATTGTCGAGTTGGCCGGGGTCGACGCGGATATAGCGGCCCGGCTCCTCCAGGGTGAGTTCCAGGCGGACACGCTCGCCCAATGTCCGGCGCAGTAGCGGGACGAGATTGCTCACCGTGCGGTTAACTGCGACGATCTGCGGCTGAAGGGTTTGCTGGGCGGCGAAGGCAAGCAGCCGGCGCACCAGCTCGGCGCCGCGATGGGCGCCATCAAGGATCATGCTGACGTCCTCGCGGGCCGGCTCGGCCAGATCCGGGCGTTCGGCGAGGGATTCCCCGGCACCGATGATGGCTTGCAGGAGGTTGTTGAAGTCATGCGCGATGCCGCCCGCGAGAGCGCCCAAGGATTGCAGTTTGCGGGCCTGGACCTCGCCGGTGGCGATCGGGCCGGTTGGTTCCAGCGCCAGGATGGCGCCGCTGATGGTGCCGTCGGCCTCCCGCACCGGTGCGACCGTCAGGCCGATTACGCGGGACGTGCCGTCGGTGTGCCGGGCCAAAGTGGCGAGGCTGGCTTGCGATGGCGCACCGCGCCGCATCGCGGCTTCGACGGTTTGGATCGCCAAGGTGGCAATTTCGGGCGCGAACAGGTCGGCCAGGCTGGTCCGTGCCGGATTGGTTCCGAGAATCTGGCCCAGCGCGCGGCTGCCGCGCAGCAGGTTCAGGCCGCGATCGATCACCACGCGCGGCCGGCCGTCGCCTTCGAACAGGACCTGCGACGCGGGATCGCTGCTGTCGATCACCGCCTGGAGTGCCGGCGCCGCGCGCGGCGCGCCACCGAGTCGCGCCAGACGACGGACCAATTGCTTCATCGCACGCTCCCGCGCAGGCGCCAGACATAGGCGATGATCTCGGCGACCGGGGCGAAGAATTCGTCGGGGATCGCGCGGTCAAGTTCGTGCGTATAGAGGGCGCGCGCCAAAGGCGGATTGGCGACGATTGGTATCCGATGTTCGGCGGCGACTTCGCGAATGCGCGCAGCCATTGAGTCGACTCCTTTTGCGACGATCCGCGGTGCTGCATCGCCGTCCCGCGAATACGCCAGGGCAACAGCATAATGGGTCGGGTTTGTAATGACCACGGTTGCTTTCGGCACCGCAGCCAGCATCCGGCGGCGGCCGCGCTGGGTGCGGATGCGGCGCAGCCGGGCCTTGATGTGAGGGTCGCCCTCCATCTCCTTGTGCTCGTCGCGCAGCTCCTGCCTGGTCATGCGCAGGTCGCGGTTGTGGCGGATGCGGGTGAGCAGGATGTCCCCGATGGCGATCAGCACCTGTGCGATCAGCATGGCGATCATCACCCGCAACAGTACGGCGGCGGTACGCGACGTCAGCGTCCCGGCATCCCAGTCGGCGGCGCCGGCCAGTTGCGGCAGCGCGTCGCGCAGCACCATCCAGCCGGCGGTGCCGACGACGGCGATCTTCAGCAGCGACTTGCCGCCGGTGACCAGGGTTGTGATGCCGAAGACGCGCTTGATGCCGCGGCCGATGCTGAGGCGCGCGAAGTCGGGTGCTGCGCCTTTCAGGTGCAGCAGGAAGCCGGTTTGCAGCAACGTCGCGGCGGCGGCGCAGGCGATGGCGATGGCGAGGAACGGCAGTACCGCGGCCGCCGTGGCCACCAGCGCCTCGCGCACCGCGGTGGCGGGCGACATGGCGTGCGACTGGGCCACCATCACTTCGAGCCGGCGGACCAGGGTGCGGCCGATATCGGGGGCGGCCATGGCGAGGATAACCGCAGCACCGCTCAGCACCGCAAGCGCCGGCAGTTCCGGCGAGAGCGGCACCTGGCCTTCGTCGCGCGCCTGTTCGAGCCGCCGCCCGGAGGGCTCTTCGGTCTTGTCGTCCGGGTCGGTGTCCTCGGCCATGTGCTATAGGCCCGGCAGGGTGGACAGGCCTTCGCGGACGGCGGCGAGCCAGGCGGACAGCACGGCGCCGCTGAGCAAGGCGATCAGCAGGACGCCGCCGATGATCTGGCCCGGCAGGACGGCGAAGTAGAGCTGCAATTGCGGCACCAGCCGGCTCAACAGGCCGAGTGCGAGGTTCCAGACGATGGCCGCGAGCACGAAGGGGGCGGCCAGGCGCAGGGCGAGCGCGAAGCTGCCGCCAACCGCGGCCACGATGGCCTGGGCGGCGTCGCCGGGTGGCAAGCCCGGGCCGGTCGCCAGGGTGTATGGCGGCAGGACGTGGTAGCTGCCTTCGAGGGCTGCGAGCGGCAGGGCGTGCAGACCGGTGGCCATGACGGCAACCGGGGCGACGAGGCCGAACAGCCGGCCGAGCGCGGTGCCCTGGGGACCCAGCACGGCATCTGGCTGGAGCACGTTGGCCAGCCCGATCACGCCGGCGATCATCTGTCCGGCCATCGGCAAAGCGAAGATCAGCAACCGGGCGAGCCAGCCGAGCCAGAGGCCGGTGATGGTCTCCCCGGCGATGGCCAGCATCGCCACAAGCCCGTCATCCGGCATCGGCGGCAATTGTGGCGCCACCACCGGCAGCAGCACCAGGGTGAAGACGACGGCAAGCCCGGCGCGGATCACCGAGGGAATTTCCACCTCGCCGAATGCTGGCAACAGCATGACGGCCGCGGCGATGCGCGACAGCACCAGCACGAAGGCAAAGGCCCATCCGGGCAGGCTGGACAGGAAGGCGGCGTCGCCGGGCGTCATGCGGCCCTGCCATGAGGAGACGCCGTCATTGCCCGCCGACCGCGACCAGCCGGTCGAACAGCGACTGGGTGTAGGCGACCAGCGTTGCGGTCATAAACGAGCCGAGCACGGTCAGGGTGACGCCGATGCCGATCACCTTTGGCAGGAAGGCCAAGGTTTGTTCATTGATCTGCGTCACCGCCTGGAGCAGCGACATGACCAGCCCGATGACCAGCGCGGCCAGCATCGGCGGTCCACCGACTTTCAGCACGACCATCATGCAGTCGCGCAGCACAGTGGCAATATCGGTTTCCTGCATCGTCTCGCTCCGCGTTTTGCGGGAGGCGCCGTCGGATCCTGGTCGCGATGACCTAGATCGGCATGCGCATGATATCCTGGTAGGCTTGGACCACCCGGTCGCGCACCGCGACGGTGGTTTGCAGCGCCAGTTCGGCCTTGGCGACGGCAGTGACGACATCGGTGATGTTGCCGCCGCCGGAGATCGCCTGCATCGCGCCCTGCTCGGCGCCGCGGGCGGTGTCGACCACCGAGGCCAGCGCACGCGACATGGCGGCGGAGAAATCGCCACTTTGGCCAGCGCCGCTGATTTGACCAGTGCCGCTAATCCTGGCCGGGGTGCCGCTATCGACGGCGCGATAGGCTTGGAGTGCGGTGTGTGCAGCAGCGAGTGCCATGGCGCTACTTCAGCATGTCGATGGTGCGGGTCAGCATGCTGCGCGAGACCTGGAGCACGTTGAGGTTGGCGCTGTAGCTGCGCTCGGCCTCCTTCATGTCCATCACTTCGACGAAGCTGTTGACGTTGGGCACACGGATATAGCCGCGCGCGTCGGCGGCGGGGTGGCCGGGGTCGAAGCGCAGCGGCAGCTCGCCCATGTCGCGGCCGACCTTCTTCACCTTCACCGTCTCCGCACCGACCGACTTGTCCATCGCGTTGGCGAAGGCGATGGTCTTGCGGCGATAGGGCTGGGTGGTCGGCGAGGTGCCGGTGGTGTCCTGGTTGGCGAGGTTCTCGGCAATGACGCGCAGGCGCGAGGTCTGCGCCGTCATGCCGCGGGCCGAGATGGTGAGCGCCTTCTGAAGGTCCATCGTGGCGGTCTCCTGTTTCAGCGGCCGGCCGCGGTGCGGAACATGCCGAGATATTTGGTGTACAGCCCGGCCACCAGCGAATGCGACGACTCGCTGTCGGCGATCTTGCCGAGTTCGCTGTCGAGCACGACGGAGTTGCCGTCCGGCGCGCGTTCGCCACCCTGAACGTGAGCCTGGGTAGCGCCGCGGCGCGGGGCGAGATGGCCGGGCTGGGTCTGCCAGGGGGCGGCCGAGCTGGTGCGGGCCAGCACCTCGGCGAACGGCTTGAGGTCGCGGGATTTCCAGCCGGGCGTGTCGGCGTTGGCGATATTTTGGGCCAGCACTTCCTGTCGCCGGCCGATATGGGCGAGGCGTCGGTCGGCAAGGTTGAACAGCGCAAGATTGGTCGGGTCCATCGAGATGCGCCTCCTGTGACGCGGCCGCATTCTGCCTTGCGAAATACTGATGAAGTGTAAAGGCGGTCGGTGCCGGCCGTTAACCCTTTCGCCATCGGGACGCGTCAATGATGGCGGCGATGACATGCGCTTTCCCGCCCGCTTCGTCCGATGTCGATCAACCCGCCGCCGTGCTGGCGGGGTGGCCCATGGCGGTCTCGGCGATGGCGGGGGCCGAGCAGTCGGTCGATGGCGTGCGCACGCTGTTGCAACTGGCGCGTGGCATGGCCGATGCCGGTCGACGGGTCGACCTCGGCGGGTTGGATAGCCTGCTGGGCCGGCTTTGCGCCCGCAGCCTTGACCTGATGCCGGCTGACGGGCGGCGGATAGTGCCGTTGCTGGTGGGGCTGTTGGCGGAGATCGACGCCCTGCGTTGCGCCATGACGCAGGGCAGCGCGCCGCCCTGACCTCGCGTTCGCTTGCTTCCTCCCTTGGCAAAAGGCCTTGGCATGACATTCGATTCGATCTTGTTGGCGGTGGGTGCCCTGGCGCTGGTGCTAGGGCTGATCCTGTTGGCGCAGCGTGCCGCGCGGCTGGGCGGCCTGGTGCCGCGGGCGACCGGCGGCGGA
Organism: Rhodospirillales bacterium; assembly: GCA_025352915.1. Taxonomy (GTDB): domain Bacteria; phylum Pseudomonadota; class Alphaproteobacteria; order Acetobacterales; family Acetobacteraceae; genus CAMDGX01. Next base: position 6,351 of record JANXSA010000244.1, read on the forward strand.
CGGCTGGCGCTGGTCGAGGCGGTGGCGCTGGATCCGCGCCGGCGCATGATGCTGGTGCGGTGCGATGATCGCCATGTGCTGGTGCTGACCGGGGGCGCGCAGGATGTGGTGGTTGGCTGGGTCGAGCCGCCGCCCGTGAGTGCCCGCTGATGCGGAGGCTGTTGCTGGTCCTGGTCGGCGTGGCGGTGACGGCACCGGCGCTGGCGCAATCGGTGTCGATCGACCTGGGTGCGGCGGCTGGCGGCGCGGGGGCGACCGCGCGGCTGGTGCAGTTGACGGCGCTGATCACCGTCCTGTCGCTGGCGCCTAGCCTGCTGGTGATGGTGACCGCGTTCACCCGGATCGTCATCGTGCTGTCGCTGCTGCGCAGCGCGCTGGGCGCCCAAGGCACGCCGCCGAACACCGTCTTGATAGGACTGGCGCTGTTCCTGACCTATTTCGTGATGCAGCCGGTGTTCGACGCATCCTGGGTCAACGGGCTGCTGCCGATGAGCCAGGGCCGGGTCGACGAGATCGAGGGGTTGCGGCTGGCGGCCGAACCGTTTCGCGGCTTCATGGCGGCCAATGCGCGGCCGGATGACCTCAGGCTGTTCCTGGACCTCGCCAAGCTGCCCGATCCCGCGACGCCGGATGCCACGCCGTGGCGCGTCTTGGTGCCGGCTTTCATGGTGGGGGAGCTGCGCCGGGCATTCGAGATGGGGTTCCTGCTCTATCTGCCGTTCCTGGTGATCGAGATGGTGGTGGCCAGCGTGCTGATGAGCCTGGGCATGATGATGCTGCCGCCGAACGTGGTCTCGCTGCCGTTCAAGCTGATCTTCTTCGTGCTGGTGGATGGCTGGCGGCTGGTGTCCGGCAGCCTGGTGCAGAGTTTCGCATCCGGGTGATCTCGCGCTATAGGCGCTGATGCCCCACGCCATCACCCTGCGCTTGGCCGACGCTGATTGTGGCCCCGTCGACGCATTACTCGACCTGCTGGCTGCGCACGATATCGCCGACGATGTAAGGCGGTTCGGCTACGCCCCGCACATCACGCTCGCTGTCTATCCGGACGACGCCGACGCCCGCGCCCTGGCCGCCAGCGCCGCCGCTCTGTCAGTGCAGTGGAAGCGGCTGCCGGTGCGGTTTGTTGGGCTTGGCATCTTCCCCGGTGCACCCGCCGTGCTGTGGCTGGCGCCGGTCGTCAACTCCTCCCTTCTGGTCCGCCATGCCCACCTGCTCGCCCGCCATGCGGCGTCCGGCCACTGGGCCAGTGGTGCGTGGGTGCCGCACGTGACGTTGTCCGCAGCACTCGCGAATCCGGACGCGCTGGCCGCCGCGACCGGGCTTGCCGCCGCCGCCCTCACACCCTTCGACGCCACATTGGACCGGGTGGAGCTGGTCCGCTTCGCGCCGCTGGAGGTGGTTTTCTCGCGCCCACTCGTGGCCGGCTGACGCCGGCGCTACTTCGGCAGGTGCATGGCGATATAGGGCGGCAGCTGGAACGCCGCGTGGTGGACCTCCGGGGTCCAGTAGCGCCCGGTGATGCCGGCCGCCGCCGCGCGCTGGCGCAGCATCTCGACCGGCACGGCATCGAGGCCGGGCTGCTTGGCGGCAAAGCCCAGGGTCATGAAACCACCGACATAGGTCGGCACGGCAGCGACATAGGCGCCGACATGCGGGAAGAACGCGCGCCGCCGCAGGCTGGTGTCGCGCAGTTCGTCGGCTTGTTGGAACGGCACGCCGCACTGGTTCACGATCAGACCTCCATCGGACAGGATGCGGGCCGCGTTGCGGTAGAATTCGTCGGTGAACAGCACCTCGCCCACGCCGATCGGGTCGGTGCTGTCGACGATGATGGCGTCGAAGCTGGCATCCGGCGCGGTCTTCACGTAGTCGATGCCGTCGCCGACGATGACGCGGGCGCGGGGATTGGTCCAGGCATCGCCGGCGATGTTCGGCATGTGTTCCTTGGCCAGACGGATCACCTCGCCGTCTATTTCAACCATGACGGCGTCGGTGACGTTGCGGTGCTCCAGCACCCGCTTCAGCACTCCGCCATCGCCGGCACCGATGATCAGCACGCGCGCGGCCGATCCGTGCGCCAGCAGCGGCACATGGGTCAGCATCTCCTGGTAGACGAACTCGTCGGCCTCGGTGATCTGCACCACCCCGTCCAGCAGCATGACGCGGCCGTGGCTGTGGCTTTCGAACACCATGATGTCCTGGAACGCGCTCTGCACCCGCGCCAATTCACGTCGGACCAGGAAGCGCTGGCCCCAGTCGGTGTAAAGGGTCTCGTTGACCCAGGAATCGGTTGCCATGCGGCGTGCTCCAGTCAGCAGAACGGCCCGGGAGACATGCCCCGGGCCGCCCATCGTGTCAGCGGATAGGGCTTAGGCGACGCGGCCGCGGCGCTGTTCGCCCAGGTCGATACGCGACGGCTCGAACGCCGCCTGGATCACCGGGATGGCGCTATGCGGGTCGCAATCGCCACAGACAAAAATGTCCAGCGCCGCGAAATCACGCTCGGGCCAGGTGTGGATCGAGATGTGGCTCTCGGCCAGCACGACCACGCCCGACACGCCGCCATTGGGCGAGAAGTGGTGGAAATGGCTGTGCAGGATCGTAGCCCCGGTGGCGATTGCCGCCGCGCGCAGCCGCTCGTCGATGTGATCGGGGTCGTCCAGGCGCGAGGCGCCCCAGATGTCGATCAGAAGATGCGTGCCGGCGAATTTCATGCCGTCGCGTTCAACGAAGTAGTCGGTCTTCTCGCTCGCCTGCCCGTGATCGGACGTTAGAACAGTCTGGTTTTCGCTCGGTACGTCCGAGACCATCCCCAGTGGCATGAGTGCGTTCATTCGCAAACCCCTGTCGACCAGTAGACGGCCTGTTGGGCAGCATGCCGTATGCATGCGCCCCCAAGGGCCAAGGCGGCGGAAAATGGGGAAAACAGGGGGGGGATGCAAGTGAAATTCGGTGCCCGCCGGTGTTGCAGACGCATGCCCGGCGCGCATTGGGGGCGGGCGAGGCTCAGGGAACGGCGGCAGCGCCGATTGCGCGGAAGGAAGCGGGGGCCGAGCGCGCCAGCCGGGCTTCCTGGGCCGCGCGCGGCAGGTCGCCCACGCCCTGGACCGGGGCTGCGGAGAGCAGGGTGGCGAGGTCGCGCATCCGCTCTTCGCCGAGTCGGGGGGCGAGACTGGCGCGCAGTCCCGCCAGGGTGCGCTCTTCGCCGGCCTGGGCAGCGGCGGCGGCCAGGCGCAGCACCAGGCGCGACTGGGCGTCGTCGAGCATGCCGCTGGCCGGCAAGGTGGCGCGGGCCAACGCCGACAAGGCCGCACTGGCGGCCGGCCAGTCCTTGGCCTGTTCCAGCAAGGTGGCGCGCAGACCGAGCGCTGCCGGTGTGCCAAGCTCGGCCAACGCGCCGACCGCGGTGCGCAGGTCGCCGGTGGCGGCGGCGGCGCGCGCGAAGACCAGCGTGCGCTGTTCGAGCAATTCCGTCGGCAACGCGCCTTCGACCACACTGGCGGACAGCGCGGCCAAGGCGTCTTCCGGCGCGCCCTGGTCCAGGCGCAAGCTGGCGAGGGTGCCGCCGAGGGTGGCACGGGCGATGCCGGGCGGTGCCTGATCGGCCAGCTTTTCCAGCACCACCTGGGCACGCGCCGGCAGGTCGAGGGCCATCAGCTGGTCGGCCAGGCGCACCGCAAGGGCGTGGCCGGCCGGGCCGGACGGCAGCAGGTCGGCGTTCTCCTCGGCCAACGCCACCAGGTCCAGTGGCGACAGCTTGTCCTGGGCGGCGGGTTCCAGGCTGCGGGCAAAGACATCGGCCAGGGCGCGCCGTGCCGCCTCGCCATGTTCCGGGAAGACCTGGCGCATCTCGCGCAACAGGGCGAGCGAGGTGCGCCAGGCGCCGGCCTGGGCGCGCAATTCCGCCACCCGCAGCCGCGTGGCAATCTCCACGCCGTCGCCGCGCCAGGCATAGACCAGCCGCTCCAGCGCATCCGCGGCCTGCACCGCGGTGAGACTGCCGGCCGCCAGGCGCAGTTCGATCGCCTGGCGTGCCGCCTGGGCGCGAGCTCGGCGGTCGGTGCCGCTGGTTACGCGGTCATAGATGGCCAGCGCGCCCACGGGATCGCCGGTCTGTTCGGCCGTCATGGCACGGGCGAGATCGAGGCCGGGCTCGTCCGGCAAGCGTTCCAGCACTGATTTCGCGGTCGCGGCTTCGCCACCGCGGGCCATGGTTTCCAGCACCAACGGCAACAGACGCGCGCGCAACGGCTGCGGATAGGACAGCAGCAACGGCATCGCCGAGCCGAACATGGCGGCGGCGCGTGGCGTACCGGGCTGGAGCTGTGCCGCACGCACCGCGCGCCAGAAGGCGATCTCGTCGGTGCCGTCAAGGCCGGTATCGTCGATGGCGGCGGATTGATCGGTGCGCCCGGCGAGCAGGGCGGCGATCGCCGACAGCGCGGCGAGATCCGGGTCTTCAGTGGCGCGTGCGTCCTCGCTGTTGATCGCCGTGGCGACCGCCAGCATCTCCTGGCCCATGCCCAGGGCCAGATGGGCCTCGATCACCGCGCGCCGGTGGGCGGTGCGGGCCTGGGGGGCTGCGGAGGCGGCGGTCATGCGGGCGGATTGCAGGCGACGATGCAGCGCCTCGATGGGCAGCGCCGGCAGGTCGAAACGGCGGCTCGCGGTGGCGGCCGCGGTCATCGCCTGGGTCTGGCTTTCCGGTGCCGAGAGGGCGAGCGGGCGGCTGGCGCCGGCGGTGAGCACAAAGCTGTCGGCCTGCGGACGCAATGCCAGCGCATCGGTGAGCGGCAGCACCGCCACACCCTGCCAGGTTGGCAACAAGGCGAATTCCGGGCTGCGGCGGTCAACCGCGATGCCCTGTCCCGCGCTGCGCTGGGTGCCCACCAGCAGCGTGCTGCCGGTGATCGGGTCTGGCACCGCTACCACCCGTCCGGGCGACGCGACGAACATGCGCAGCCGGCCGTCCAGCGCCTCGGCACGGATCGGCGACAGCGCCGCGGGATGCGGCTCCGGCGGCGCGACGGTCACGGTCCAGCCGCCCTCCGCGCGCGCCAGGCGGAGCTGATGATCGGGCGCCAGCGGCACGCGCAGCACCGTCGCGTCGGGTAACTGGGTGATCGTCGCCTCGCCAAAGATCTCGTCGGCGCGCAGGGCGGAAAGATCGACCGGGCGGCGTTCGTCGAACACCACCAGCGCGGTGTCGCCACGCCGCAGCGCCGCGGCACCCGATGTCACACTAAACGGCAGCGTGACACCACGGGTGGGGATGGCAGGCGGGATCGCCGGATCGGGACCGTCGGCCTCGCCGGGCGTGACCATCGCCGAGAGGCTAAGCGGTGCCGCACGCACGACTTCAACCGGCTGCAACGGCGCCGGCGAAATCACCGGCCCCTGCTCCGCGCCCGGTGCATGCAGCCTGCTGGCGTCGGCTTCCTCGCGGGCGCGGTGGCGGGCATCGGGCGCGCCGGCGCGCGAGCGGTCAATCGCCGCCGCCGCTGTCGCCGGGCGCAGCAGCAGCGGGGCGGCCGCCGGGGGAGTGGCTGCGGCTTGCGACTTGGCGGCCGGCGGACGGGAAGGTGTCGTCGTGGTATCGGATGGCGCGGATGGGTCGGGATCGGCGATATCCAACACCAGCCGCTCGCCCAACCGATAGCTGCGCAGGCGGGCGCCGGCGGCCAGGGTCAGTTCCAGTTGGCCCTCGCGCGAGGCGATCGCCGTCACGTTGCGCGGCGGGCGGGCGCCGGCCGATGGGGCGACCGGGCCGGCCGCCCCCTCAAGCCTGACCGTCACGCGCTCATCCTGACGCGCGACCCCGTGCTTCATGCCCCGGCCGAGGTCGACCACCACGCGACCGAAGCCTGGGTGGTCGCCGGTGCGTACCGCAACCGTCACGGCGGCCACGGTTGCCGCGGGTTCGGCCGATACCGGGGCGGCCAGGCCCGGCAGTTGCAGCATGGCTGCCAGGCTGGCTGCCCGCATCAGACGCGTGCGCATCGGACGGTCTCGCATCAGTCGAAACTGGCCATGAGCTTGTCGATGTCGCTCTGGTCCATCGCGCTGGCCGGCAATTGCGGACCGTTCAGCAGTGCTGCACCGGGCGGGGCTGGACGCGCGGCCGCTGATGCCGCGCCCGGTTGTTCGAACGTCTTGATGATATGGTTCACCTTGGCGTCGATCGCCTTCAACGCGGCGACCACCTTGGTGATGCGCTGTCCGGTGATATCCTGGAAGCTGCACGCTTCGTAGATCCGAGTCGTCGCGTCCTGCAGCGTCTGCGAGCCGGCGTTGTCCAGCGTGGCGCCCATCGCATCCAGCGTCTCGCATACCTCCAGGATCGAGTCGGTCGCCGCGGCGGTATGGGCGACGATGGCGTCCAACTCGTCGGTGGCCAGCGGGATGTGGCTGGCGGTGATGTCGTCCACCTGCAACGCCGCGATCTCGGCCCGCGCCGCGGCGATGGTGCGGCCGAGTTCGGCCACCTCGCTCAACAGCGAGGTTTCAACCCGCGTGAGGTCGCCGCGCATGCTGCTCAGCACCGATTGCACCACCTCGGCCACCATGGCCGGCTGGGCGCCGGGCCAGCGCGTTCCGATCTCGGCCAGGCGTTGGTTCAGTATGCCGCGGCTTGCCGCCGAGGGTGCGGAAATGTCAGGCATGCACAAGCACCTTCTCGATCTTCTCGCGCAGTGTCTCGGCGTTGAACGGCTTGACGATGTAGTTCGACACACCGGCCTGCTTGGCGGCGATCACGTTTTCCACCTTGCTCTCGGCGGTGATCATGATGAACGGCAAGGTCTTGAGCCGCGTGTCGGCGCGCACTTCCTGCAGCAATTGCATCCCGGTCATCGGCTGCATGTTCCAGTCGCTGATGACCAGGCCGAAATTGTTGGCGCGCAGCTTGCCCAGCGCCTCGGCGCCGTCGCTGGCTTCCTCGACGTTGTTGAAGTCGATCTGCTTCAGCAGGTTGCGGATGATCCGCAGCATGGTCTTGTAGTCATCGACGATCAGTACGTTCATCGATTTGTCGATCGACATCGCTAACTCCTGTGGGCGGGCTTGGCGGGGCGCCGGTAGCCGGTTTCAGATAGGTCCGCCCTTCTGGCGGCGGGTCGTTGCGTGGTTCCGGCCCGATGGTCTCAGTTGGTCATCAGCCGCCGGCCTGGCGGGGTGCTGGCGGGTCGGCCGGCCGGTTGGCCTGGATTCGGCGTTGCGCCAACTCGGTGGTGATCTGCCGCGCGCGCTCGGGTTGCATCGCGGCCAGCACCAGGGCTGCCTTGCCCTCCTTCATGCGGTCGAGCACGGCCAGCAGCACGGCCCGGTCGAGATCGTTGAAGATTGCGGCGGCCTCGCGCGGCTTCATCGTTTCGTACAGCTTGACCAGGCCACGCCAGCTTTCCTCGTCGCGCTCGCCGCGCGATTTCTCCAGCGCTTGCAGCCGGCGCTGCAGGTCGGTCAATTCGTCCGCCCGCACGCTCAGCCGCTTCTCAGCCGCCGACAACAGCCCCTCGCGCGACGACAGGGCCGCCTCGCGTGCTTCCAGCTCGGTGCGGCGGCGGCGCAAGTCGAGCAGAATGCCGCGCTCGGCGTCGCTGACCGCTGGCTCGGACATCCGTGCCGGGCTTGGCGGCGCGATCACCTCGGGCTGTGCGTCGCCCGCAAGGTTGGGGGCCGGCGCGCCGGCCGCGGCGGCGGGTGCCACACGTTGCGGCGACTGCGCGGGCGCGAGTGCCGGCTTTGCGGCGGGCTGGGATGCGGCCGGCTGGGATGCGGCGGGTGTGCCGCTGCCGGCCAAGGCCTGGCGCGCCAGCCCGAACGACTTGAGCCCGGCAAGCGCCAGCATCGCCGCGATTGCCATCGGCAGCAGACGCGGGACAAAGGGGAGGCGGCTCATCTCAGCGCGCAATCCGCAAGGCGCGCATCAGGTCGCGCTCGGCCTGGCTGCGCAGTCGCGGCGAAGCGGCGGCTGCATCCATCGCATCGTCCATCTCGCGGGCCGGTATCGGGCTTGCCTCCCGAACCAGGGTGGGGCGGACCCCTGGACGAGCCGGGGCAGTCTCGAGGCTGCGCCCGGCACGGACCAGCTGATCCAGGCGATCCGCCAGCACATCGCCCCGTTCGCCGAGAAATACCAGATCGTCCTTCAACCGGCCGGCCACCTCAACCTGGCGCGCGATATGCCGCCCGGCGCCGTCCGCTGCATCCTTCAGCCGCCCGATCCCCTGCTCGGCGGCCCGGGTCGAGGCATTGAAGCTCGACACCAACTCCTCCAGCGCCGCACGATCGCGCTTCAGCACGCCCAATGCGCGCTCAAGCCGCATCGCGTGGAAAAGCGTCGCCAGCAGAAGCCCGATCAGGGCAAGTTCGAGGAGCCATTCCATGCCTGCCATCCCGATCCCGTCCTCGGCCGCGCTGTGCGTGTCCGCTCATTCTGTGGCCAACAGAATGAAGGATTCCTTGCCGAACGATCCGCCTTAACGTTCGCCGAGCGCCGGACGCGCCACCTCGCGTTCGATCCGCACCGCCAGCCGGTTCTTGCGCCGGCCCACCTGACCCTCGAACAGCGTCACCGTGCCGCAACGCAGCTGCACCGTGCCGCCCACCGAAGCATTCAGGACGAGCTTGCTGCCCGGTTTGAGGTTCATCACGTCGGAAAGACGCATCGTCTGTTCATCGAGCACCACGTCGAGATCGATATCGGTGCTACACAATTCCTCGGCCAAATGGGTTTCCCAAATCGAATCACGGCCGAATTTTTCGCCCATGAACTGCTGAAACAGCAGCTCGCGCACCGGCTCCAGCGTGGCGTACGGCAGCAGCAATTCGACCTTCCCGCCGCGATCCTCCATGTCCACCCGCAGCCGCGCCAGCACCGCGGCATTGGACAGGCGGGAGATGGTGGCAAAGCGCGGGTTCACCTCCAGCCGCTCGAAGCGGAAGGTGACCGGACACAGCGGATCGAAACTGAGCGACAGGTCGGCCAGCACCACATGGATCAGCCGCTCGACCAGCGTGCGCTCGATGGTGGTATAGGGCCGGCCCTCGATGCGCATCGCCGCGGTGCCCCGCCTGCCGCCCAGCAGCACGTCGACGATCGAGTAGATCATCGCGCTGTCGACCACCATCAGGCCGTAATTGTCCCACTCCTCCGCCTTGAACACCGCCAGCATCGCCGGCAGCGGGATGGAGTTGAGGTAATCGCCGAAGCGCAGCGACAGGATGTTGTCGATGCCGACCTCGACGTTATCGCTGGTGAAGTTGCGCAAGGACGTCGACATGATGCGCACCAGCCGGTCGAACACGATCTCCAGCATCGGCAGGCGCTCGTACGAGACGAGGCCCGAGCTGATGATCCGCTGCATGCCGGTGCGGTTCTCGCCAACGGCCGGCCCGGCATCGAAGCCGAGGAGACTGTCGATCTCCGCCTGGTTGAGAACACGCTGCGGCGGAACCGCGGCGCTGCTCCCGGCCGCACCGGCGCCCGCGCCGTCGGCCTCGGTGTCCGCTCCCCAGGCGGCGGCGAGGTCTTCCTCGGACTGGGTATCGCTCACTGCACGATCATTTCAGGAAACAACACATCCAGGATGCGCGCCGGCGCCACTGCGATGTTGGCGCGCGCGATCAACTCCTCGCGCAGGCGATAGGTGCCGGCGCTGCCGCGCAGCTCCTCGGGCCGCATTTCGCGCAGATAGGTCTGGAACAGGTCCAACAGGCGCGGCATCACCGCCCGGATCGTCGCCTCGTCCTCGGCCTTCACCAGTTCCAGCTTTGGGCGCAGCTTGATGAAACTGTTGCGCCGCGGGCCGGCATTCAGATTGGCGATGATCTCCGGCATATCCATGAACACGGCTTGCGGCCTGGGCTTGCCGTCCGTCGCGCCAGAGCCGCCCTGGCCCGCCCCATGGCCTGCCCCCTGCCCCCCCACCTGCCCCCCCATCGCCTGACCATCGCCCGGGGCGCCATCAGCCTTGCCGGCGTCTGCGGCTGGCTTCGGGCCCATGCCCAGCAATGGCGGCAGGATGCCACCAAACCACAACCCGGCACCAACGCCTGCCAACACCAATGGAATAGCCAGCAGCACGATGAGCTTCTTCTTGCCGCCCCTCTTGGGCGCCGCACCCTCGGCGTCGTCGCCGGGTGCCACCGCTGTAGCAGCCGCCATGACCGCTCCCTTTCTGCGCTGGCCCAGCCATGCGACGGCCACCCTGGCCGCCCCGCATCTTGCTGCCGCCCGGGTTAACGAACACTTGCACGACCGGCGGGAATTGCCGGGTGAACACCCCCAGCGGGGCAGGCTCTGCCGGGCAGGCTCTGCCGGGCAGCCCCTTGGCAGGGCAGCAAATCCCAGCAAATCCATGGGGAACGCGCCTGGCACGCCGATTGCTTTACTTCGGTAGCGCGGCGCCGTTCACCTTGTGCCGCCCGCCCAAGGATGCCGCCACATGCAGAACACCACCAACATCGCCTTATCGCGCATGACCGCCCAGCAGCGCTCGCTGGACGTCACCGCCGG
>JANXSA010000122.1 GCA_025352915.1 Rhodospirillales bacterium
GTCGAGGCCAGGGCGTCCGACGGCGTTGGCCGCAAGGTCACGATGGAGCGGCTGGAGGTGCATCCGGGCCTGAGCACCGTCATCATCGCGCACGGCCTGCAGGTGGCGAATCCCGACGGGTTTGAGGGACCGGCTTTTGCCAGTTTTCCTCGCCTGATCGTCACCTTCGATGCCCGCACCTGGGTTCGAACTGGGCGGCTTGTGCTGCCCATGGTCGAAGCGGACCGTCCGACGTACAACTTCATCCAGACCGCGGACGGCCACAACAACTGGACATTACAGAACCTAGTCATGTTTGACGTTGATCCCGACGCCCCGCCCCTGGTCGAGGTCGGCGACGTGATAATCGATAGCGGGACTGCGCATGTTCTGTCCGCACGCGTACCGGCTGATATCACGATGGACCTCTCGACAGGTCGCGATGGTGACCGCCGCACACTGATCATCGACGCCAAGGGCACATACGCAAACCAGCCGGTGACCGCCCACATGGTCGGCGGCGCGCTGCTTGCCCTGGGCGATGCCACCACGCCCTACGGCGTGGACCTTGCCCTCGCCAATGGCCCGACGCGAATCACCCTGAAGGGCGCCGTGCGCAACCCGTTTGCCCTGACCGGCGCGAACCTCGACTTGGTGCTGGTGGGGAGCGACATGGCGTTGCTATTCCCGCTGACTGGTATCCCGATCCCGAAAACGCCGCCGTACGAGGTGGCCGGGAAGCTCGACTTCGTTGGCGGGGAGGTCAGGTTCTCCAGCATCAAGGGCCGGGTGGGCAGCACCGATCTGAACGGCGAAGTTACGGTTGACCCGCGCGGCGCGCGTCCGGTTCTCAGCGGCGCGCTGACGTCGCGCCAAGTGGATCTGGAAGACCTGGCCGGCTTCATCGGCTCGCAACCCGGCCGAACCACGACCCCCGGCCAGACCGCGGCACAGGTGCAGGACGTCAAGCGCGCGGAGGCCAGCCCGCAATTTCTGCCGAACGCGCCGATCAACCTGCCACGGATACGCTCCGCCGACGTCCACTTGACCTATACGGGCGCGAAGATCATTGGCCGGAACGCGCCGTTCGGCTCGCTCTCGACCAAGCTCGACATGGTGGACGGGCATATCCGGCTCACCTCCCTGCGCCTCGGCGTGGGCGGCGGCATCGTGTCCGGCGACGTTGAGCTGAATCCCGTGGGCGAGGAGCTGGATGCCGATGTGAACGTCAGGTTCGATAATGTGAACGTCGGCGCCATCCTGGAGGCCGCCGGGTTGGGGCGAGGTAACGGACCGATCAATGGCCGCCTGCAGCTGAAAGGTCGCGGCGGATCGATGTCCGCAATCGTCGGGCGTGGCGATGGCACGCTGCTTGTGGCAATGGCCAAGGGCGGCGAGATCAACGCCCTGCTGCTCGACCTCTCGGGCGTGCAGCTTGGCCGCGCCCTGCTGTCCGCCATCGGCATGCCGGAGCAGGAGCATGTCCGCTGCATGATGGCAGATTTCGTGTTGCGGCGGGGCATTCTCGCCAGCCGGACGCTGGTGTTGGACACGACCGACCACATTATTTCCGGTGGTGGGCGAATTGATCTCGCCAGGGAAGTGCTCGAGTTGGTCATACGTTCGGACGCCAAGCGTTTCTCCATCGGAACCCTGGCAACGCCGATCCTGATATATGGCGCGTTCAAGGACTTGCACTATCGGCCGGACCTGGAGCTGGCCGCGCGCGGCGGTGCCGCAATTGGGCTGGGCCTGTTGTTCCCACCGGCGGCGTTGCTGCCGATGATACAGTTCGGCGTGGGTGACGACTCACCATGCGCGCCAACGCGCAAATGAGACCCCCGCTAGATCGCCCCCTCGGAGTTCCGCCTCGGCGCGGCCAACGCATCCATCGTGACAAGGCGGACCGTTTTACCCCGACAACAGCACCGGGCAAACTCGCTGAACCGCCGAGCAACCGCGCTGCCGGCAATTGAAAGTTCCCACCGATGTCCGGTGTTTCGCCGCTTCTACCCAAACCCGGCGGCACGATCCCACCGGCCCAAACCCCAGGGATATCGGGTCTGATGACCGTGGCCACCTGCGTCGTGGTGGTCGCCGCACTCTCGCTGGCACGTGAGGTACTGCTGCCGATCACGCTTGCCGTCCTGCTGTCCTTCGTGTTGGCGCCGCTGGTGGAAGTGTTGCGCCGGATCCGAGTGGGGCGAGTGCCGTCCGTGCTGGCGGCGGCGGTTCTGTCGCTTGTCGTCATCCTCAGTATCAGCGGCATCATCGGCGCCCAGCTCGCCGGGCTGGTGAGCGACATCCCGCGCTACGCCGGCACCGTCCAAGACAAGGTCCAGTCCCTGCAAGGCGTCATGGCGGGCCGCCTCTCGAGCTTCGCGGCGGGGCTGGCAAGGCGGATCGAAGTGGCCCCGCTGCCCCCCGTGCCGGCGCCGGCCCGCACTCCGGCGCCCGCTGGCAACGCCACCGACGCGGCGCCCGCCCCTGCGCCCGTCGCGCCGATTGCGGTCGAAGTGCACCAACCACCCGCCTCGCCGACCGAGCTGGCGCAACGCATCCTCGCTCCGATGCTCGCCCCACTCGCCACCACCGGCATCGTGTTCGTGGTGGCGATCTTCATCCTGCTGCAGCGCGAGGATCTGCGGGACCGGCTGATCCGGCTGCTTGGCGCACGCGACCTGCACCGCACGATGATGGCGCTGGATGACGCCGGCCACCGGCTGAGCCGGTACTTCCTCGCCCAGCTCCTGCTTAACGCCGCCTTTGGACTGTTGATTGGCATCGGGCTGATGGTGATCGGCGTTCCGAGCCCGGTGCTGTGGGGCATCGTCGCCGGGCTGATGCGCTTCGTTCCCTATATCGGGGCGCTCTTCTCGGCTGCCCTGCCACTCGCCCTTGCAGCGGCGGTCGACCCCGGCTGGTCGATGGTCGCCTGGACGGCAGCGTTGTTCGCGGCGTGCGAAATGGTGATGGGACAGGTCATCGAACCGGTCGTCTATGGCCACAGCACCGGATTGTCGCCCGTCTCGGTGGTGGTGGCGGCAATCTTCTGGGGTTGGCTGTGGGGGCCAATCGGACTGATCCTGTCGATGCCACTCACCCTGTGCCTGGTCGTACTCGGGCGCCATGTCGGGCGGCTGGAATTTCTCGATGTGCTGTTCGGCGATCAGCCAGCGCTGACCCCGGTGCAGAGCTTCTACCAAGGCATGCTGGCCGGCAACCTCGACGAGGTGCACAACGCCGCCGAGCAGTGGCTGAGGGACAAGTCGCTGACGACGTACTATGACGAGGTCGCGGTCCCCGGTCTGCAACTGGCGGCGATCGACATTGAGCGCGGTGTGCTGACCGACGCCCAGGTGGAGCGCATCGGCTCGGGTATCGGCGAACTGCTGGGGGACCTGGCCGATCACGACAATGCGGACTCGCCTGGCTCGATACCGATACCAGCGGCTTGGACCGTACCGTCGGCGATCCTGTGCGTTGCCGGACACGGCCCGCTCGATGTGGCGGCGGCTAACATGCTTGCCCAGTTGATCGGCAAGCGGGGTATTGGGGCCCGTGTCGTCGCCCATGCCGATATCGGCTCCCGCGCGGCATTGGCGGTGATGGATATCGCGGACGTCCGTATGATCTGCCTGTGCCATGCTAGCATCGCCGGCACGCCGGCGAACCTGCGCTACACCGTGCGTCGCCTGCGTAGCCGCCTGCCGGCTGCGATCATCCTGGTCAACCTGCCATCAACTGAATTTTCCGGCGACGATAGGCTGCGCACCGCCATCGGGGCCGACCTCTACTCGGACGCGCTGGCGACGGCGGTCGCTGCCTGCCTGACGCAGGCGCATGCCATCGACGAGGTCGTCAAGGCTGCCGGCCGCCCAGCGCCAGCATCGCCGGGCATCGCTGACACATGAGTGATTTCCGTCTCTTGGCATCGTCACGGCTCGCACTGCAACGTGAACTCCGCATGATGGCGACCGGACGGCTGCGCCTGCGATGAGGGGGGCTGATGTCACACGACACGGACGCGCACTCGGCCGCCGGCAGCGCCACGACGGTCGACCTCGCGACCGGTCGTGATGTCATCACCGATCTTGGTAGCCTGGTCGAACCGGAGTTCGAATCTTCTGCCGCCGGCGCATGGCCGGCGTTCATGCGGCGCTACATCCGTCTTGGGCGCGATGCATTTGCCCATGAACAGTAGCGCGTCATGCACCGGCCCCCGGAGATTGCCCTATATAAATGCCTTCCTGGTCGTGTGTGTCGACGGTTCGGCCGGCGGGCTGGACACCTATCGGAACGTGTCAACGACTTTGATACAGCCGGGTTTGGAATTTAAGCTCGGTTAGGAGGCGTCGATTGCGTGTCGTCGT
>JANXSA010000260.1 GCA_025352915.1 Rhodospirillales bacterium
GGTTCTCGATGTTTCGCAGGGTGTCTTCGGCCGCGCCGCCGACGGTGGCCGTGGCGTTGGTCGCGGTGTTCAGGGTGACGACGACCGACACCGTCTTTTCGGCATAGCTCGCGGTGTCGATGCCGTCGTCGCCGTCGAGCACGTCATTGCCGGCCAGCCCGGCCAGGGCGTCATCGCCGAGGCCACCACTCAGGGCGTTGGCGGCGGTGTCGCCGGTGAGGCTGTCCGCCGCGCTGCCGCCGATGACGTTCTCGATGTTGCGCAGTGTGTCTTCGGCAACGCCGGCCACCAAGGCGGTGGCGTTGGTCGCGGTGTTCAGCGTCACCACCACTGACCCGGTTTTCTCGGCATAGCTCGCCGTGTCAGTGCCGGCGCCGCCATCCAGCACATCCATGCCGGCCAGGCCGGTCAAGGTGTCGTTGCCGGCGCCGCCTTCGAGCGTGTTGGCCAGGGCGTCGCCGGTCAGCGCGTCGTCGCCTGACCCGCCGCGAATGTTCTCGATGTTGGTGACCGTGTCCTCGGCGATCCCGGCCACCTTGACCGACGCCGCGATATCGCCGTTCAGCGCGACCGCCACGGCCGCCAGCTTGTCCGAAAAATCCGCCGTGTCGATGCCGCCGCCGCCGTTCAGTGTGTCGGCCCCGCCGCCGCCGCGCAGCATGTCGTTGCCCAGGCCGCCGATCAGGATATTGGCGTTTTCGTCGCCGGTGAGCGTGTCGGCGCCAGCGCCGCCGGTGACGTTCTCGATGCCGCGCAACGTGTCTTCGACGTAGCCGTAGACCGCGGTCGTGCCGTCACTGGCGCCATTCAGCGTCACCACGAAGGGGAGCGCGCGATCAGTATAGACGACCGTGTCGTTGCCGGCGCCGCCGTCGATCACATCCTTGCCGGCGTAACCCGCCAGCGTATCGTCGAACCCCGACCCGGTGACGGTGTCGTTGCCCAACAGCAGGGCCGACCACGCGGCCGGGGCCAGGGCGGTGGAAAGCTGGATGGCGGTTGCCAGCGGCATGGCCAGGCCGGTCAGCCAGCGCACCGCGGTCTCGGAGGCGAAAGTGGTGATGGCGGTGATGGTCCCGGCGGTCGGCACGCCGGCGGTGTAGGTGAATATGCCGAACACCTCGATTTTCACGTCGCCCGGCAAGGCGATGCGAAACTTGCCGGCCAGCGCGGTGACGGACGGCGCGGTGACGGACGGCGCGGTAAACCCGGCGAACCCTGCCAGCGGGTTCTCGGTGGTGAGGTTGCTCGCGGTCGTGGTGGAAAACGCAGTCATCGGGACAATGATCCGACTGAAAAGGAGGACCGCAAACTCGCATCAAATTGTTACATCTATCCTACGGCTTGCGCGTACCCTCGGCATGTCTGGCCGGCTACCCATCATTGGCGGCCGCCAATGATGGGTGCCGGACCGCCCTGCGCGTGCGCTTGCGTTCGGCGCGGGTGGGCACGAAGATACGTGTTCCCTGGGGGTGTATAGTGCTGAAGCTGCGGGTGATTCCTTGTCTGGATGTGAAGGATGGGCGCGTCGTCAAGGGCGTGAACTTCGTATCGCTGCGCGATGCCGGCGACCCCGTCGAGCAGGCGGCGCTGTATGACGCGGCGGGGGCGGATGAACTGACGTTCCTGGACATCACCGCGAGCCACGAGAATCGTGACACCATTGTCGATGTGGTGAGCCGGACGGCGGCGCGGGTGTTCCTGCCGTTGACGGTGGGCGGCGGGATTCGCGCGGTGGATGACATGCGGCGGCTGCTGCTGGCCGGCGCGGACAAGTGCAGCATCAACTCGGCGGCGGTGGCGCGGCCGGAGCTGGTGCGCGAGGCGGCGCAGAAATTTGGCAGCCAGTGCGTGGTGGTGGCGGTGGATGCCAAGCGGACCTCAACCTCAGCGGGCCCAACCTCCGCGGGGGGTGACACGTGGCATGTGTTCACCCATGGCGGGCGGCGCGATACCGGGATGGATGTGGTTGACTGGTGCCGCCAGGTGGTGGCGCTGGGGGCGGGGGAGATTTTGCTGACCAGCATGGACCGCGACGGCACCGGGCAGGGCTTTGACCTGGCGCTGTTGCGGCGCGTGTGCGCGGCGGTGCGGGTGCCGGTGATCGCTTCCGGGGGCGCTGGCACGTTGCAACACTTTGTCGAGGGCGCGCAGGCCGGGGCGACCGGCTTGCTGGCGGCCAGTGTTTTTCACTTCGGAACTTTTACGATTGCACAGGTAAAGGACGCCCTCGGACGGGCCGGCCAGCCGGTGCGGTTGCCGCGCATGGTCGCGGCCTAGGGAACGCAACGATGGCCAAGTCGATGAAGAAGCGTATGCCGGACACCGGGGCCAATGGTCAGGAAGGCGCGGCAGCACTGGCGGTGGCCGCCGGGAAAAAGCCGGGGGCCAAAAAGCCGGGGGCCAAGAAGACGGCGGCCAAAAAGGCCGGCTTGAAGAAGGCCGGCTTGAAGAAGGTCGGCGCGAAAAAGGCCGATGCCAAGAAGGCGGGCGTCATAAAGACAGGCGTTAAAAAGGCGGGCATCAAGAAATTGGGCGCGAAAAAGAGCGCCGCGCTGTCGGCCCCGGTCATGCCGCCGTCGCCGCCGCTGGCGGTGGGGAGCTCGCCGGCCGTGCTTGACCGGCTCTGGTCAGTGGTGAGCGACCGGCGTGCCGCCGACCCGACGGTATCGCATTCCGCCCGCCTGTTGGCCCGCGGCACGGCCAAGGTGGCGCAGAAATTCGGCGAGGAAGCGGTGGAGTGCGTGATCGAGGCGGTGGGCGGCAACCGGGCAGGGCTGATCGCAGAAAGTGCCGATGTGCTCTATCACCTCATCGTCATGTGGGTGAATGCCGGGGTGCGGACCGACGAGGTCTGGGCGGAGCTGGCGCGGCGCGAGGGGGTGTCGGGCGTGGCCGAAAAGGCGTCGCGGGCGCGGGCGCTGCCGATCGAACTGGGGCTGCGGACGACCAAGATCCCCTGATGGGTTGCCCGTGGCCGGGGCCTGCGGCACTTTGCACGCAGCCCAGGGAGAGCAGCGCATGGCCGTCAAAGGCACCGGCGACTACGACGACGCCAACATCTTCGCGCGCATCCTGCGCGGGGAAATCCCCTGCCGGAAAGTCCACGAAGACGACTGGTCGCTGGCGTTCCATGACATCAACCCGCAAGCGCCAACCCATGTGCTGGTGATCCCGAAAGGGCGCTACATCTCGATGGCCGACTTCTCCGCGCGAGCCAGCGAGGCGGAAATCGCCGGATTCATCCGCGCGGTTGGCCAGGTGGCGCGGGATATGGGGCTGGAAGCGCCAGGCTACCGGCTGCTGGCAAATGTCGGCGAAGACTCCGGCCAGGAAGTGCCGCACCTGCATGTCCATCTCTTTGCCGGCCGCCCGCTCGGGCCGATGCTGGCGCGGTAAGCAAGGCCAGGGCTCTGCCCTGGACCCGCTGGGGCCTGAGGCCCCAGGCCCCCATCCGTTTACGCGCCTTCGGCTTAAAGGGGCGAGGTCCAGGGTCTCGGACCGTCGCGCGAAGGCGCGCTCGGGGCCTGGTGGGGTCCAGGGGCAAAGCCCTTGGTCTTCCTGACTGCGCCAACGTCAGACTGGCTGGAAGGTGGCGTCGGTCGCGGCGTCGATCAGCAGCGGGGTGGGGCTGGCAAGGCCGCGTTTAAGGGCGGCGATGAAGGTTGAGATGGTTTCGACGCGGACGGCCTCGACGCCGAGGGAGGTGGCCAGGCCGCAAAAATCGATGGTGGGGTTGGCGAGTTCCATGCCGACGTAGCGGCCGCGCTGGGCAGCGGTGCCTTTGGTGGCGGACAGGCGTTGCTTGAGGATGCGGTAGGAGCGGTTGTTGAGGATCACGAAGGTGATCGGCAGTTTTTCGTGCGCGGCGGTCCACAGGGCCTGGATGGAATACATGGCGCTGCCGTCGCCGATGACGGCGACGACTGGCCGGCCGGGCAGGGCGAGGGCGATGCCGATGGCGGCCGGCAGGCCCCAGCCGATACCGCCGCCGCGGTTGCCGTAAAGCCCGCCGGGTTGGACGTGGCGGAGGAATTGGAACATGCCGGCGCCGGAGGAGATCGATTCGTCGACCAGCACGGCCTCGGCGGGGAGAGTGTCGCCGAGGGCTTTCATCAGGGCGAGCGGGGCGATCGGGGAGCGGTCGGACAGGGCTTCGGCCTGGGCGGTCAGTTTGGCGAGGTCGGCGGCGACGTGGGCGGCAACCTCGGCGCGGCGGGATTGGGCGCGGGTGATGCCGTCAGGGCCGAGGGCCGCGTTGAGCGCGGTGGTCAAGAGGGGGAGGGTGGCGAGGGGATCGCCGAACAGGGCGGCATCGGTGGGGAAATTCTTGGCCAGTTCCCAGGGGTTGGTGTCGAGCTGGATGACCTTGATACCGTCCGGCAGCGGCTCGATCTCGGGCGGCAGGGACAGGGTGAACATGTCCGCACCGACCGAGAGGACCAGGTCATGCGGGGTCAGCATGGCGTTGATCCAGTGGCCCAACCGGGTGATCGGGCCGCGAAACAGCGGGTGCGAGGGCGGGAACGGCAGGGTGGTGGGCTCGCCCTCCAGCCAGACCGGGGCGCCGAGGGCCTCGGCCAGGGCAACGAGTTCGGCCGCGGCGCCGGATTGCGCCACGCTGTCGCCGGCGATGATCACCGGGCGGGAGGCAGCGGCGAGCAACCCGGCGGCCTTGGCGATTTCGGCGGCGTCAGCGGCAATGCGCGGGGCGACGCGCGACGGGGTGCCGAGGCCGATGCTGGCCTCGGCGTTCATCACGTCGACCGGTAGCGAGACGAAGACCGGGCCCATCGGCGGCGCCAGCGCGGTCTTCGCGGCGCGGTGCAACAGCCGCGGCAGGTCCTGGGCGCGGCGCACCTCGACGGCGTATTTGACGAAGGGCTGGGCCATGGGCGGCAGCTCGGCGTACAGGTTCGGCTCGGTGATGCCGAAGCCCTGCGCCTGTTGGCCGGCGGTCAGCAGGACCGGCGAGCTGGCCTTGTGGGCGTCGAACAGCATGCCCATCGCGTTGCCGAGGCCGGGGGCGACATGGACATTGGCCACGCCGAGCGTGCCACTGGCCCGGGCGTAACCGTCGGCCATCGCCATCACTAGCGCCTCCTGCAGCGCCAGCACGTAGCGAATCTCGTCCTCGCCGGCGAGCGCATCCATCAGCGGGAGTTCGGTGGTGCCGGGATTGCCGAACATCACCTTCACCCCCTCCTGCTTCAGCAATTCAAGAAACAGGCGGCGGCCGGCGGTGGGGGCGGGGGTCATGCGAACGTCTCCAGGACAGGCTTTGATCGCAGCCTAGCGCAGATGGCTTCGCCGCCAAGCGGAAGTAAGCAAGGCCAGGGTTTCACCCTGAATCCACCAGGGGCCAAGCCCCTGGACCTTACAATTCAAGGGTCCAGGGGGCTTGGCCCCTTGGCGGGTCTGGGCGGAGCCCAGCCTTGGCCTTTTGCCCGCGAGCGATACACTGCACCCAAATATCCAGGGGGATGCAATGACCAGGATGACCGGTGCCGAGGCGATCGTCGCGACGTTACGGCAACATGGCGTCGATACGGTGTTCGGCCTGCCGGGGGTGCAGCTCGACAATCTGTTCGATGCGCTGCATGGGGCGCGGCAGTCGGTGCGGACCCTGCATGCGCGGCACGAGCAGGGGGCGGCGTACATGGCGCTCGGCTATGCGCAGGCGAGCGGCAAGGTTGGGGTATTCACCGTGGTGCCGGGGCCCGGGGTGCTGAATGCGGCGGCGGCGCTGTGCACGGCGTCGGGGTCCAATGTGCCGGTGCTGTGCCTGGCCGGGCAGATTCCGTCGCGCCAGATCGGCCTGGGCCTGGGCATTCCACATGAGATCCTCGACCAGCCGCGCGCGCTGTCCGGGGTGGTGCCGTGGGTCGGGCGGGCGGAGGCGCCGGGCGAGGTGCCGGCACGATTGGGCGAGGCTTTTGGCGCCATGCTGGCGGGGCGGCATCAGCCGGCGGTGTTCGAGATGGCGCCGGATGCGATGGGGGCGGTGGCGGAGG
Source organism: Rhodospirillales bacterium (assembly GCA_025352915.1). GTDB lineage: Bacteria > Pseudomonadota > Alphaproteobacteria > Acetobacterales > Acetobacteraceae > CAMDGX01. Next base: position 6,015 of record JANXSA010000260.1, read on the forward strand.
TGGTGTTGGCCGCGCCCGCCGAACCCGCGTTGGCGATGCCCGACGGCGACGCGATCGCGCGGGCGGCGCGGGTGCTGGCGAGTGCGCGCTGCCCGGCGATTTTCGTCGGCAGCGGGGTGTTTGGCGCCGAGGCCGAATTGCGCGCGGTGGCCGAGCGGCTGGGCGCGCCGGTGGTGATGAGCCGCACCGGGCGCGGGGCGCTGGCGGACCGGCATCGGCTGGCGCTCGGCATGCTGGGCGGCCAGGCGATCTGGGACGAGGTGGATGTTGTGCTGGTGGTGGGCAGCCGTTTCCTGGCGCCGGCACTGTCATGGGGGCGCGGCGATGCGGTCCAGGTGGTGCGGATTGATGTCGATCCCGTACAGATCGGCAAGCCGCGCCCGGCAGGGATCGCGATCACCGGTCATGCCGGGCCGGCGCTGGCGGCATTGCTCGCCGCGTTGGGTGCCGGAGCCGCACCGGACCGGGGGCCGTGGCTGGATGCGGTGCGGGCGGGGGTGGCGGCCAGCCTGGCGGCGCTGGAGCCGCAGGCTGGTTTTGCCCGCGCGATCCGCGATGCGGTGGCCGAGGACGGCATCATCGTCACCGACGTCACCCAGGTGGCGACGTTTCTGCAATACGGCATGCCGGTGCAGTTGCCGCGCACGTTGTTGACGCCGGGCTACCAGGGGACGCTGGGCTGGGCCTATCCGGCGGCGCTTGGGGCCAAGGTGGCGCTGCCGGCGCGCCAGGTGGTGTCGATCTCCGGCGATGGCGGGTTCATGTTCAATATCCAGGAACTCTCGACCGCGATGGCGCACGGGATCGCTGTGGTGGCGGTGGTGTTCAGCGACGGCGCGTTCGGCAACGTCAAGCGCATCCAGCGCGACAGTTTTGGCGGGCGGCATATCGGCGTCGAACTGCACAACCCGGACTTCGTTGCCCTGGCGCGCAGCTTCGGCATGGCCGCCGCGCGGGCTGAAACGCCGGATGAACTCGCTGCCGCCTTGCGCCGCGCCCTGGCCAGCGGCGGCCCCGCGCTGATCGAGGTCCCGGTCGGCGAGATGCCGAGCATCTGGACACTGATCCGGCGACCGCCCTCGCAGGGGCCTGCGTCTTCTGGCGGCTGAGGAGAACACCATGCGCTACGGCTTTTACCTGCCCACCCGTGGCGCCCTGGCCACCCGGGCTGCGATCATGACCCTGGCGCGGGCGGGCGAGGCGGCGGGGTTTCACAGCGCAATGATCGCCGATCACGTGGTGTTTCCGGTGACCAGCACGTCGCGCTATCCCTACACGATCTCGGGCGAGCATCCGGGCCATGGCGATGCGCTGGAACAGCTCGCCATGCTCAGCTTCGTCGCCGGCGCCACCGAGACGCTGCGGCTGGTCACCTCGGTGCTGATCCTGCCGTACCGCAACCCGGTTGTGACCGCCAAGACGCTGGCGACGGCCGATGTTCTGTCCGGCGGACGGGTGACTGTCGGCGTCGGAGTAGGCTGGCTGGAGGAAGAGTTCGCAGCCCTGGCCGCTCCCGACTTCGCGCGCCGCGGGGCGGTGAGCGACGAGTACTTGGAGATCATGCTGAAGCTTTGGGGCGGCTCTCCGGCCGAGCACGACGGCGAGTTCTACCGCTTTGGCCCTATCCGCTGCGAACCACCGCCGCTGCAGCACCCGCATCCGCCAATCTGGGTGGGCGGGCACAGCCTGGCGGCGCTGCGCCGGACCGCGCGCTACGGCAATGGCTGGCATCCGGTGGGGGCGGTGGCAGCGGTGCCGTTGCCGGTCGAGGAGATGGTGGCAAAGCTTGCGGTGCTGAAGCGCCTGACCACCGCGGCGGGGCGCGATTTCGATGCGCTGACGATTTCCTACAAGGCGCCGCTATACGACGTGGCGATCGCCGAACCCGACGGCAAACGCCGGCCGTTTTCGGGCAGCGCCGCCGCGATCGCCGCCGACATCGCGGCGTTCGCGGCCATCGGTGTGCACGAGCTGATCTTCGACTTCCGGGGCGACACCCTGGCGGACAGCGTCGGACGGATGGAGCGCTTTGCCGGCGATGTGATGCCGCTGGCGGCAGGGTGAGCGCGGGGTGGCGGAGGGAGAGGAACCGGGATCGAATAGTCTCCAGGGTTTTGCTCCCCTGAACATACCTCAGCGTCTTCCCACCCATCACCAACCCATCATAGGACGAACCAGGTCGAGTCCACCGGGCCCGCTGCCTTCACGAAGATGGTCAGGTCCGCGACCTTGTCGTTATTCACG
>JANXSA010000269.1 GCA_025352915.1 Rhodospirillales bacterium
CGTCAAAGCCGGCGTCGACCCCCTCACCCTCTTCGAAGCCGTCCGCCAAGGCGCCCTCGGCCGCCAAAGAACCTTCGACCGCCTCGCCGACCAGTTCCTCCCCAACACCTACGACCCCCCCGCCTTCGCCCTCAAACTCGCCCACAAAGACGTCACCCTCGCCACCCAACTCGCCCGCGAACTCAACGTCCCGATGAAACTCGCCACCACCGTCCACGCCGAAATGACCGAAGCCCTCAACCGCGGCTGGGGCGCCCTGGACTCCCGCATAGCCATGACCCTGCAATCCCTGCGCAGCGGCGTAGACTTCAACGCCGACCCCGCCGACCTCCGCGGCATCCTAACCCGCGACGGCAAACCCGAATCGTAGGTCGGATAAGCGAAGCGCCATCCGACTCCTTCAAGCCGAAGCAAGCGCGTTCTTTTTTACAAAAAAGAACCAAAAAACTTTTCATCCACCAGCGCCGCCGTAGGGTGCAGTTCGCTTTGGAACTGCACCACCCCCCACTACCCCAGATCAATCCGCTCCAGCGCAACGACGCCACACCAAAAGGGAGAGATCAGGCCCGATGGCGAGAAGCTGCTCGCCCAACGCGTCCGGTAGATGTCAAAGTCGCCGGTCGGCAGTCACCTAAATGGAAACCTTCAAGATTTTGAAAGACTGAAATGAAACCAGTCAATCTCGCCAAATGTCTCGTGCTGCATACCAGTCTGCGCCGAGCCCCGAAGCTTCTAAGTCGTCCGCTCGCTCGTCGATCATCCAATCGATCATCGCCACCACTGCTGCACGTTGATCGTCGTTGAAAAGAGCAATAGGCGATTGCTCTCTTCTTCATATGTTAGGTGCAACACCATCTGCTCAGCATACCACTCTTGGTCTACTGGCCCCATCGTGTATCGCGCGAGAGTTGGCATCAAGTAAGCCACGCCTTGGGGAATGGCAAAGGTGATGGGGTCCCAGCTCATATGACCAAGATCGGAGCGCAGCAGTTCTGCGCGAGGACGGGCGCTTAATTCCTCGTGGTGATCGCGACACTCGCGGCAGTGATCTACATTGGTGAAATACACGGGAAGATCCACAGTTGAGAAAGCGCGGTCGATCTGTGCAAGGACGATTTTCGCAGTTTCGCTCCACGAAAAGTCCTGGGCCGATTGCGCTGCACCGTGTTCCATCGTAATTGCCTACAACCAGCTGTCGGTCCGCAATGCTGCATTGCCGTCCAAAAGCAGTCGATCCTCTGACCACCAAGCCCGGTCATATAGGCTATCCTGAGCGCACGCTTTCGAGCATCCTCCCGCCGGTCCCCGCGAAGCCGAGCAAGCCGTAGCGTTCAATGACCCACGCATCGCACCACCCCTCACCCCAAGACCCCAACCCCCAGCATCCGCCCATCCCCCGCCTGCACCAGCACCGCATGCCGCTCCCCCGCCGGCCGCGCCACCCGCATTTCCCGCGCAACCCCGGACCACTCCCCCAACCCCACCACCGACCGCACGATATTCGCCTCCACCAGCACCCGCCCGGCATTCTCCCCCCGCCCCACCGCCGTCCGATGCTCGGGATCAAACCCAACCAGAACCACCCGCCCAGCGCCCGGCCCATCCCCCAGCGTCACCAAAACCCTATCCCCCTCATACCCCACCCCCACCGCCAACCCGGCGCCAGCCCTCTCCGCCGCCCGCGCGATCGCCGCTAACACCCGTGGCCGATCCGACCCCACCACATCACTGACCCCATCCACCACCATCTGCGGCGTATACACCCCGCCCACCCCCGAAATCCCCGCATACCCCCGCTGCCGCGCCGTCGCCTCCGCCAGCGCGAACCGGTCCGGCCACCCCAACCGGTCCCAGTACGTCACGTGAAACGCCAGCGCCAACACATCCCCCCGCTCCCGCGCCAACACCCGCAACAACGCATCCGCCGGCGGACAAGACGAACACCCCTGCGAGGTGAACAATTCCACCACAACCGGCCGCCCCGCCGGACCGCCCACCGGCGCAGCCCCAGGCGCCGCCGCCGCCATCCCCGCCACGGCCGCCCCGCCCAAACCCAAACTGGCCAACCCCGCCGCCAAGGCCCCCCGCCGCGTCATCCCATCATCCCGCTGCATCGCCCGTCCCCATCGCGTTCCCAGGCGCAAGAGACTCGCGACGCGCCGCCGCGTTACCCCGCCCGAAAATTCCCCTTGCTGCGGTACATACAGTCTGATAAAATAACTACCATGATGGATTTCCCGGCCAGTTTAACCCTCATCCTGAGCGGCCTGCGCGCCGCCATCGGCGCCTACATGGCGCAGCGCTGCCAGACGCCCGGCGTGGTCTGGCTGGGAACGCGCGCCTATACGCCGGTCGTCGCCCCGCAAACCGCCTTCGAGCGCATCATCGCCGCCATCCCGGCCGAAACCTGGACCCTCCTGTTGAACCGCATCGGCCGCATCAGCGGGCGCTTCCACGCGCTTTACCACCACTGGCGCGCCGGCACCCTG
>JANXSA010000275.1 GCA_025352915.1 Rhodospirillales bacterium
CCGCCGCCGCCCGCCGCCGCCGCCGGACCCGAAAAGCCAACCGGCCTGCGCCTGGAGGCGGTGCTGCAACTGCGCGGCCCCGGCGGGCGCTGGGGCACGCCAGTGGTCGACGACGCGAACCGCCGCCTCTATCTGCCGCGCGGCGCCAACGGGCTGAGCGTGCTGGCGCTGGACGGCTTCAAGCCGCTGGCCGAGATCGCCGACACCGCCGGCAGCGCCGCCATCGCCCTGGACCCGGAAACCCTGCGCGGCTTCTCCGCCAATGCGCTGGAGACCGCGCCCGGCGGGCCGGCAGCCAGCGGCATCACCGTCTTCGACCAGCGCGGCTTCAAGCCGGTCGGCAGCGTGCCGTTGCCCGGCATCCGCCACATCCTGTACGACGCCGCGACCAAACAAGTGGTGGCGGCCGGCGACGGCGGGATCATCTCCCTGATCGACCCGGCCAAGCTCACGGTCACCGCGACCATCGAGCTCGACGGCAAGGCGGTTGTCGCCCTGGCCACCGACCGCCGCGGCCGGGCCTTTGTGGCGCTGGCCGACCGCGACGCCGTCGTGGTGCTCGACCTCGTCGCCCGCCGGGTGGCAACCACCTGGCAGCCCGAGGGCTGCCGCCTGCCGGTCAGCGCCATCTACGACAATTTCGCCCAGCGCCTGGTGCTCGCCTGCCGCGGCGGTGCCGCCGACGGCGCCCGCCCAGCCGCCGGCCCGGCCGGGCTGATGATCGACCCCTTCACCGGCAAGCCAATGGCCAATTTCCTGGTGCCCGGCCAGGTCGATGCGGTGATCCAGGACAGCCAGAGCCGGCTGCTCTATTTCACCAGCGGCGGCACCGCCAGCGTGCTGGTCTACCGCCAGCTCGACCCGCACCGCTTCGAACCCCTGGAAACCGCCGGCACCCGCGCCTTCGCCGGCCTGGGCGTGGCCGACGGGCGCACCGGGCGGCTGATCCTGACCAGCGCCGAATACGTCGCCAGCGCGGCTGACGGGGCCGCGGGCGCTGGCGGCCTGCGCATCCTGGCGAACAGCTTCGCGCTCCTGGTCATGAAGCGGCTGCCGCTCGAATAGCGCTCCCCCCAGCTTTCCAACACCGAGCCTTGCGTCGGCACGCATTGGAGCCGGCCCGGATTTGCGCTATCTGGCCATCGCAACTTCCAATGAGCCCAACTTTCAATGAGCAGGACATGATGGCCTTCAAGGGCGATAAGTTCCAAGACCGCGCCGCCACCGCCGCCGAAGCGCGCAAGAAACTGGCCGAACGCTTCAAACAGGCGCCCAAGCCCGATGACCCCAGGGTGCTGGCCCTGGCCGAGGAACGCCGCGCGATCGCCGAGGCCCGCGAACTGCGCCAGGCCGAGCGCGCCAAGATCAAGGCCGAGCAGGAAGTGCAAAAGGCCGAGGAAGCCCGCCTCAAGGCGATCGAAGTCGCCCGCGCCGCCGAGGAAGCCCGCCTCCTGGCCATCCAGGACCGCGCCCGCCAGCTCCAGGTCGCCGCCGAGCAGAAAGCCGCGCGGGATGCGCGCTATGCCGCGCGCAAGGCGAAGACGAAGCGGTAGCGAAGGATCTTCTTTTTCTGAAGAAAAAGAAGCAAAAAGACTTTTATCCGTTTGCCTCGCGGCAAAGGGATGAAAGTTTTTTGGTTCTTTTTTTCAAAAAAGAACGCGCTTGGCTAAACAAACCTCGCATCCGCAACAGCGCCGAGCCCATCGACCAGTGCCGGGCCGGCGCCAATAACCATTTCGACGCATCATCGGATTCGTTGACGCGATAGCTGCCTTCGATGTAGGATAATGAGCCTACATGAAGGAACAAAACCGGTGAGCTGGATCGATCAAGGCCGGCAGGAGCATGGCTGGTTCGGACACGGGCGAGCGCCGGAATACCTGCGCTTCGCCCAGGCTGGTCGCGCCGACATGGCATCCGATGTGCGCGGTGACGGCGCAGTGCGTTCAAGCAGTGTGGGATACGTTGCAGCAGACCCCCGACAATGGTTGGGCCGCGATCCCATCGGTACCGGGGAGTGTGTCGCTCTTGTGAAAGCGGCGGCGAACACGCCGCGGACCCCATTCTGGCGGGCAGGCCGACTGGTCCAAGGTGACGGCAGCATCAGACCTGGCACCATCATCGCGACATTTGACGAGACCGGCCGATACACTGGCCATGCGGCCATCTACATGGGTCAGGACCAACGGGGACTGACCGTGATTGACCAATGGAATGTCCGAGATCGCGCAGGAACAGTGATATTGCAACAACAACCGGCAGAACGCACGCTGACCTTCGGCAACCCGCGGCGTGCGATGATCAACCGTGGCGAGTCGTACCGTGTGGTTGAATAGAGTATCGGTGCGGCTCATGGCGCTCTTGAGCTTGATGCTTTCAGCCGGCGCGTGGGCGGACAATGAAGGCCGGCATTGTCCGCCCAGTGAAGGCACGCGCAAGCTTGTAACCGTGCGCCTGTACGACGGGCCGCCGGCGGAGCGTGTGGAATTGGTGCCGCGCAATGGCGGATGGGATCTGGACACGCCGAGCTCGCCGAGCTTGCCCAGGTTCACTCTGCTTTGCCAGTTCGACGGCGCCGGCCCCGCGCTAACCGTCGTGCTGCCACTCGACACCAGGGCGTGCGAGTTCGCGACATGGCCACATGTCGTATGCCGCTGATGACGGTGGACAAGTTCGGGAAAATCCACGCCGCGCGGCCATGCCAGACCCGCTTCGGAGAACCTTGGCGGGCACGCATCAATCGTGGGGAATCCTATCGTGTCGTCGAGTAGCTTCATGCAGATGATCGCTGCGGTAGTAACCATGAGTCAGCTCTACGCCGTCCTGCAGGTGCTTCCCGGTGACCGCTGCCCGGCCACGCATCTTGATCGGCCACTGGTGGATGTACGCCTCTTCGGCGGACATCCCTCGGAGTTCGCCGAGCAGATTCCACGTCCGGGCGGCTGGGATATCGGTCCACTGCCGGCCGACTACCCCAGGCCGAACCACTTGCTCTGCGTCTATGGCGACGAGCAACCCGAATTGATCGTGGTGCTGCCCAGGCAAGCGCAGGCATGCGAGTTTGTCACCTGGCCGAATGTCGTCTGTCGCTGAGGAGGCGCGATCGCCCCGCCTAAACCAGCCCCCGCATCCGCAACAGCGCCGCCGTCCCCGGCGCCCGCCCGCGGAACGCGACGTACAGCTCCATCGGATCGCGCGTATCGCCGGCCTGAAGCACCCGCTTCAGCCGCGCCGCCGTCGCCGGGTCAAACGGATCGCCGGCCTCGCCGAACGCATCAAAACCATCGGCGTCCAGCACCTCGGCCCACAGATATGAGTAGTACCCCGCCGCATACCCGCCGCCGCTGAACAAATGCTGGAAATGCGCCGGCCGGTGGCGCATCCCGATCTCCGCCGGCATCCCCAGCCGCGCCAGCGCCTCGGCCTCGAACACCTCGACATCCAGCCCCTCCGGCGCGGGATGCAGATGCAGCTCCATGTCCAGGATCGCACTGGCCAGGAACTCCACCGTCGCAAAACCCTGGTTAAAGGTCCGCGCCGCCAGCAGCCGCGCGATCAGATCGTCCGGAATCGCCTCGCCGGTTTCGTGATGGCGCGCATATTCCCGCAGCGTCTGCGGCGCCTCCAGCCAGTGCTCGTAGACCTGGCTCGGAAACTCGACGAAATCGCGCCGCACCGATGTGCCGGACTGGCTCGGGTAGCGCACCCGGCTCAACAGCCCGTGCAACGCGTGGCCGAATTCATGAAACAGCGTGCTGGCATCATCGAAACTCAACAGCGTCGGCGTGCCGCGGGCGAAATTGTTGTTGTTGATGATGATCGGCGCGGCGGCTTCCTCGCCATGGTGGCGCATATCCTCCTGACTGCGAAAACTGCTCATCCAGGCGCCGCTACGCTTGTCCGGCCGGGCGAAATGATCGGCCAGGAACAGCCCGACATGGCCGTCCGCATCCCGCACCTCATAGGCGCGCACATCCGGATGATACACCGCCACATCCTCGCGCGGATGAAACGACAACCCGAACAACCGCCCGGCGGTGTCGAACGCCGCCTGCTGAATCCGCCCCAGCTCGAAATACGGTTTTATCAATGTCTCATCCAGGTCGTACTCGGACTGCCGCACCCGCTCGGCATAAAACCGCCAGTCCCACGGCTCCAGCCGGTCGCCGAGCCCGTCCGGCCGCGCCACCGCCAACAGCCGCGCCGCCTCCTCCCCCGCCCGCCGCCGCCCGGCCGCCCAGACCTCGTCGGTCAGCCGCGCCACCGCCTCGGGCGACCCCGCCATCGAATCCGCCAGCCGGAAATCGGCGAAATGCGCAAACCCCAACAGCCGCGCGCGTTCACGGCGCAAAGCGAGTATCTCCGGGATCAACGGCCGGTTGTCATGCGCCCCCGCATGCATCCCGCGCGCCACCCAGGCCCGCCACGCCGCCTGACGCAAATCCCGCCGCGACGAAAACGCCAGGAACGGTTCAATCAACGAGCGCGACAGCGTGATGACGTGCCCGTCCAACCACCGCTCCGCCGCCGCCTGCCGCGCCCCCTGCACCACGAAATCCGGCAACCCCGCCAGGTCGCCTGCACTGAGCACCATCGTCCATTCGCGCTCATCGTGCAGCACATTCTGGCCGAAATCGGTGTGCAGCGTCGCCAGCCGCGTGTTGATCGCGGCCATGCGAATGCGGCCGGCATCGTCCAGCGCCGCGCCGGCGCGCACAAAGCCGAGATGGCTGCGCTCCAACAGGCGCCGCGCGTCGGGATCGAGTTCCAAAGCGTCGCCGCGCTCATGCAAGGCAGCGACACGGGCGAACAAAACCGGGTGGAGTGCAACGCGGCTTTGATGGGCGGCCAACTTCGGCGCCATCTCGCGCTCAACCTGCTGGAGAGCGGCGTTACCATGGCTTGCCACCAGGTTGAAGAACAGCGCGCCAACCCGGCCCAACATGCGGCCGCCGCGCTCCATCGCCACGATGGTGTTTTCAAAGCTGGCCGGCGCCGGATTGGCGGCAATCGCCTCGATCTCGGCCCAATGCTCGGCGATGCCCTGGTCGAAGGCTGGCGAGAAATGCTCGGCCGCGATCGCGTCGAAGGGCGGGGCGCCGAAGGGAGTCGTCCAGGCGGCAAGGAGGGGGTTGTGTGTCATGGCGCTGTGGTGGCCGGGATTGCCGGCTGGCGTCAAGGCCGGGCACGCCGGCGTTGCATCGGTGCCAGGACTGGGATCAGGATGGCGGGATATCCATGTGGAGAGCGCCATGTCCGCCGCACTGAAGCCCAAACCCGCGATGACCGACGCCGAGTGGGAGGCGCGCTGCGAGCTGGCCGCACTCTACCGCGTGGTCGACCACCTCGGCTGGACCGACCTGATCAACACCCACATGTCCGTCCGCGTCCCCGGCGAACCCAACGCCTTCCTGATCAACGCCTACGGCGAGATGTTCGACGAAATCACCGCCTCCAGCCTGGTGAAAATGGACCTCGACGGCCGCGTCCTCGACGAAGGCGGCAAATTCAACAACGCCGGCTTCACCATCCACAGCGGCGTCTACAAGGGCGCCGCCACCGCCAACTGCGTCATGCACACCCATACCCGCGCCGGCGCCGGCATATCGCTGATCCAAAACGGCCTGCGCCCAATCAGCCAGGACGCCCTGCAAATCCTCGACGAAGTGATCTACCACCCGTACGGCGTCCCCGCCTCCAAGGAGGAATGCGAAGAACTCGCCCGCAACTGCCAGGCCGGCAGCTGCGTCGTCCTCCTCAACCACGGCCTGCTGACCCACGCCCCCACCGTCCACGGCGCCTTCTACCGCATGTGGAACATGGAACGCGCCTGCGAACTGGAAGTCATGGCCCGCACCATGAACATCGAGCCCGTCCCCATCGACCCCGCCGTCGTCCAGAAAGCCGCCGAACGCCTGCGCAAACGCATCAACACCCCCGAATGGGGCCGCGCCGAATTCGCCGGCCTGGTGCGCACGGTCGAGCGCAAGGGGGCGTTCCGGAAGTAAGGCGAGGGCTCTGCCCTCGACCCGCTGGGGCCTGAGGCCCCAGACCCCCGTCCGTTTAGGGGTGCCTTCGGCTACCAGAGCCTGCTCGGCCTATGTCAAAGGCCAATCAGGCCGCTACGGCGGTCCCTTGCGCTGCCACTGCGCAGCCAAGTGTTGCGCCTCCGCGATCTGAGCGGGGGTCATCTTTGAGGCAAGGCGATCCCGATTTTTTAGGGCGTCGGATTCCCCCTGTGCGCCCGCCAGATTGTACCACATGTGAGCAACGACGTGGTTCTGCGGCACGCCCTGGCCGTTGTTATACATGACGCCGAGGTTGGACTGCCCGTCGGCATGTCCCTGATCGGCGGCGCGGCGAAACCACTTCACCGCCTCCGCGTGGTTCTGCGGCACGCCCTGGCCGGTGGCATACTTGAGGCCGAGGTTGGACTGGGCGCCGGCATTTCCCTGATCGGCGGCGAGGCGATACCACTTCACTGCCGCAGTGTGGTTCTGCGGCACGCCCCTGCCGTTGGCATACATGGCGCCGAGGTTGGACTGGCCGTCGGCATGTCCCTGATCGGCAGCGAGGCGGAACCACTTCACCGCCGCAGCCTGGTTCTGCGGCACGCCCTGGCCGGTGGCATACATGATGCCGAGGTTAGACTGGGCGTCGGCAAGTCCCTGATCGGCGGCGAGGCGGAACCACTTCACCGCCTCTGCGCGGTTCTGCGGCACGCCCTGGCCGTTGTTATACATGATGCCGAGAAGATACTGGCCGCCGGCATGCCCCTGATCGGCGGCGAGGCGATACCACTTCACCGCCTCAGTGTGGTCCTGCGGCACGCCCCGGCCGTTGGCATACATGAAGCCAAGGATGGACTGGGCGCCGGCATGTCCCTGATCGGCCGCGAGGCGGAACCACTTCAACGCCTCAGTGTGGTCCTGCGGCACGCCCCGGCCAAGGTCATACATGGCGCCGAGGCGGGCCTGAGCATCGGCGTTGCCCTTCTGCGCGCGAGAGGTGAGAGCAGGGATGGAGTCATCCACCGTCTGCGCCGTTGCCGGTTTCGGGGCGCCCAGCATCGGGATCAAGGCGACAAGAATGGCAAAGAACGCTCGCCGCATGTTTGGCTCTCCCTGACATGGCGAACTTATCAGAAGCGCTTGCATACACCCAAGCATCAGAGTCAGGCCGCCAGCACCCCCCGCCGCACCGTCGCCGGATGCCAGCCGCCGCGCCCGCTTGGGCTGGGGATACCGCGCGCCGTCATGGCGTCCGCGATCGACTGCAAGGTGGTGGCGCCGAACTTTCCGGGGCGGGTCTGGGCGGAGTCCAGCCTTGGCTTCCTTCCGGTCGTGCCGATCGTCACAGCCTGAACCACCCGCCATCCACCACCCCGGTCCCCACCACCAACAGCGTGAACTCAGCGGTGGCATCGGCATCGACGCTGCCCTCGATCCGCCGGAACGCCCCATCCTGCTCCCAGCGCAACTGCCCGGCGGCGGTGAACGCCGCACTGCCAATGAAGCTGAACGCATCGTCCCCCAGCGTGGCGGCAATCGCGTCGATCGGCGCGAGATCGAGCCGCTCGCCCGCCCCCCGGCTGAAATCGCTCAACGTGATCGCATGGCTGCCCGCCGGCCCAATCGCCGCCGGCAGAAACCGGAACCCGTCCAGCCCGCCCAGCGCCACCACCGTGTCCAGCCCGCCGCCCAACAGGAACAGGTCGGCCCCCCCGGTTCCGGTCAGCGTCTCGTCGCCGGGGCCGCTGATGATGGTGTCGTCGTCCAGGATGATGCCATGCGCCACCGCGGTCTTCAGCGTGGCGCCGCCTGACGGATTGGTCAGCGTCACCGCGAAGCGGTCGTTGCCCTCCGCCCGCCCATCGGCGGCGATGTCCACCGTAAGGACCAGGCTGGCCTGGCCGGGGGCAAAGCTGGACGTGCCCGCGGGAAACACGCCGCCCGCGAAATCGCCAGCGGTCGCCGCGGTGGTGCCCTGCCCGGCGATGCCGGCAGCACTCCAATCGACACTGCCGCCGGCGGACAGATCGCCGCTCCGCGTGATGCGAAAGCTGAACGCGGTAGCACCACCGCTGCCCTCGGCGCGGCGCGCGTCCAGGCCGGCGATCGACACGCTGGTATCGTCGTTCAGGATGATCCCCTGCGCCGTCCCGGTGCCGATCGCCACCCCGGCCGAGGGGTTGGACAACGCCAGCCCGAAGCGCTCGTTCAACTCGCCCCACCCATCGGCCGCCACCCCCACCACCACCATCCGGTCGAACTCGCCGGGCGCAAAGGTGATGGTCCCCGAGGGCAAAACCCCGCCGGCAAAATCCGCCGCATTGGCCGGCACGGTGCCATTCCCCGCCCGCCCGGCCACCGCCCAGTCAACGCTCTGGCTCAGCGTCGGCGCCCCCGCCCGCGTCACCTGGAACTGGAACGCCGTGGTCCCGCCGGTCCCCTCGGCCAGGCGCGATCCGGCCGCGGCAACGTTGATCTGCGAATCCTCGCTGACAATCGTGCCCTGCGCCGCGGCGCCAGTGATCGTCGTCCCCGCCGAGACGCCGGACAGCGTCACGGTGAAAAGCTCGTCCAGCTCATGCAGCGTATCGCCGGCCACCAGCACGGTGATCGCCTGGCTGGTCTGCCCGCCACTGAAACTCAGCGTGCCGGACGGCAACACCCCGCCCGCGAAATCCGACGCCTCCGCCGGGCTGGCGCCGTCCCCCGCCACCGCCCAGTTCACCGTGCTCGTTCCGATCATGCCGATGCGTCTGACGGTGAAACTATAGGCGACGCTGCCGCTATTGCCCTCGAACTTGCTGACCATCGCCGGCCCGATCGAAAGATTCGAATCGTCGTTGAACACCACCGTGCTCGCGCTCGCCGTCCCGATGCTCGCTCCGGGCGAGGCATTGGAAAGAGTCACGGCAAAACGCTCGTTGAACTCGCCCAGCGTATCCGCCGCCACCGGCACCGCAATCACCGCCTTGCTCTGGCCAACGCCAAAGCTGACGCTGCCCGACGGATACACGCCCCCGGCAAAATCGCTGCTCATCGACGGCACCGTGCCGACATCGTCAAAGCCGCTGACCTCCCAATCCGCCCTGACCGCCACGCCGAGGTCACCACTGCGCGTCACGGTAAACGGAAACAGCGTCGTCCCCCCCGTCGAGCCCTCGTTGCGGCTGACCCCGGCGCCGGAAATCGCCAGGATCGCCCGCCCGGCATCGTCGTTGACGATCACCGCCGTCGCATTGGCCTGCAGGATCGCCGCCCCACCGCCCGGATTGGCCAGCGTCATCGCAAAGCGCTCGTTGTATTCGCCCGCGCCATCCCCGGCGACGGCGACAGTGACCGTCGCCTTGGTCTGCCCGGCGGCAAAACTCACCGTCCCGCCCGGCAACACCCCGCCGGCGAAATCCCCGGCATCGGCCGGCTGGCTATCCACCCCCAGCGCCCCATCCACCGCCCAGTCCACGCT
>JANXSA010000286.1 GCA_025352915.1 Rhodospirillales bacterium
CATTCGTCGTCCCCGTCCCGTAGCCGACCAGGGCGAGCCGGGCCAGAGGCGTCCGCCGCAGGTCGTTCGGGCGAGCCGCCGGCAGCGGAGTAGAGCGCGGCATAGCCGACGGCGGCGAGCATGGTCAGCAGCAGCACATACAGCCAGCTGATGCGGAACAGCTTGGAGGTGATGTCGAAGGCGCTTTCGCGGACCAGCCGCCGCTCGCTGAAGCTCATGTGCCCCTGCCCTCAGCGACTCGCGGCCGGTCCACGCGGTTGGCGGGATCGCGGGCGAGCGTGGCGGCCATGATGTCGCGCGCCACCGGGGCGGCGGTCTCGGAGCCGGCATTGCCGTGTTCGACCACCAAAGCGAGGGCGTAGCGTGGGGCGTCGTGCGGGGCGTAGGCGACGAACAGGGCGTGCGGGCGGTATTCCCAGGGCAGGTTTTCGGATTTGTAGCCGCGCTCGCGCTGTTCGCGGGTGACGTTGCGTACCTGGACCGAGCCGGTCTTGCCGGCCATCTGCACCATCGGGCCGGTGGCGCCGGGGGGAGGCGGCAGCTTGGCGATCAGCGCCGTGCCGCCCTGTTCATTGACCACCGCCCACATCGCGTCGCGCATGATCTGCAGCCCGCGTTCGCCGATGCCCAGGCTGGGCCAGTCCTCGGGGCGGGCGCCCTTTTGCATCACGCCGCCGACGCTGCGGGTCAGATGCGGCTGGACCTGTCGGCCGGTGGCCAGCCGGGCGGTCATGGTGGCGAGTGCGAGGGGGGTGAGCTGGAAGAAGCCCTGGCCGATGCCGTGCACGATGGTGTCGCCAATGTTCCACGCCTTGCCCTGGGCCATGCGCCAGGCGCGGGTTGGCACCAGGCCCTGGCGGGCGCCGGGCAGCTCGATGTCCAGCTTCACGCCGAGGCCGAACTTGTTCGACATGGCGGCGATGCGGTCGATGCCGGCCCGCTTGGCGACTTCGTAGAAATAGCAGTCGCAGCTGAATTTCACCGCGCTGCGCATGTCCATCGAGCCGTGGCCGTATTTCTTCCAGCAGTGGAAGCGGCGGTCGCCGAAATCGAGATAGCCCGGGCAATAGACCGTCTCGCCGGGCGAGATCACCTTTGCCTCCAGCCCGGTCAGCGCCACGATCATCTTGAAGGTGGAGCCCGGCGCGTACAGCCCGGCGGCGGCCTTGTTGATCAGCGGCGCGCGGCGGTTCGAGGTCCAGGCGACCCATTGCGCCTGTGACACGCCGGAGTTGAACAGGCTGGGGTCGAAGGACGGGTTGGTGGTCATCGCCAGCACCTCGCCGTTGCGGGCGTCCATCACCACGGCGCTCGCACTTTCGTCGCCGAGGCGATCCAACACCATCTGTTGCAGGCCGAGGTCGATGGTCAGGCCGACATCCTGGCCTTGCGTGCCCTCCTGACGGTCGAGTTCGCGGATCACCCGGCCGACGGCGTTGACCTCGAGCTGCACCGCGCCGGCGCGGCCGCGCAAAGCGAGGTCATGCACTTTTTCCATCCCGGCCCGGCCGACGCGAATGCCCGGCAGGCCGAGGATCGGGTCTTCGGCGACGTCAGCCTCGTTCGGGGGTGCTACGTAGCCGACGACATGGGCCAGGGTGGCGCCGTGCGGATACTGCCGTGTGGTGCCGACATCGACCAGGATGCCGGGCAGTTCCGGGGCGGCGACCTCGATGCGGGCCATGTCCTCCCAGGTCAGGAACTCGCGCACCATGATCGGCACGAAGCGGCGGTGGCGGCGCAGTTCGCGGTCGATGCGGGCGCGCTCGGCCTCGGACAGCGAGACGATGCGGGCCAGGTTGTCCAGCGTGGCGCCGACATCGCCGGTTTGTTCGGCCACCAGCAAAGCGCGCCAGTTCAGCCGGTTGCCGCCGATCACCGCCCCGGTGCGGTCCAGCAGACGGCCGCGCGGGGGCGCGATCAGGCGGGCGCTGATGCGGTTGCTCTCGGCGAGGGTGGCGTAGCGCTGCCCCTCGACGATCTGGACCTGGTACAGCTTGGCGGCCAACGCGCCGAATGTACCGATTTGGGCGGCGCCGATCAGCAGGGCGCGGCGGGTAAACACGCCGGAGCGCTTGTTCTCGGCATTGACGCGGCTCATGCGACCGCGCTCATGCCTGGTCGGGGTCCGCGAGGCCGCGATGGGCTGCGGTGAATACGGTGCTGAACAGCGGATAAGCCCCGGCCGTCAGCCCGAACTGGAACAGCGCGGCCGTCACCGACAGGGGCTGTAGCAGGAATAGGCTGGTCAGCGCCCAGGTCAGCGCCGCGGCACAGGCGGCGACGCCGATGAACACGAGCCACACCAGTAGAAAGCCCTGTTCGGCCAATATCCGGCGGCTGCGCC
>JANXSA010000322.1 GCA_025352915.1 Rhodospirillales bacterium
GGCGGCGACGCGGGCAAAGCCGTGAGTGTAAAGCGACCGGAAGTTCATCGCGCGAATGTGCCCCGGTCCGCCGCGCGGGGGAAGAGCCCGCCGCCACCGTTCCTGTGCCATACTACCGGAATGGCGAGGTATGCGAGATGAACGAGTTGAGCGGTCAATCGATACGGCGGCTGGAGGACGAGCGGTTCCTGACCGGGCGCGGTTGCTACACCGACGACATCAACCACGCCGGGCAGCTTTATTTGCAAATCGTCCGCTCGCCGCATGCCCATGCCCGGATCGGCAAGATCAACGCAGTGGCGGCGCTGGCAGTGCCGGGCGTGCTGGGCGTGTTCCAGGCCGCCGACCTGCAAGGGCTCGGCCCCCTACCCTGCACCACCAAGGTGCCAACGGTCGGGCCGCTGCTGGTGCCAGAGCATTTCGCATTGGCCAGCGACCGCGCCCGGCATGTCGGCGAGCCCGTCGCGTTCGTCGTGGCGGAAACCCTGGCTGCCGCCCGCGACGCTGCCGAAGTGGTTTCGGTCGACTACGACCCGCTGCCCTGCGTGGTCGATGCCGTGGCCGCGCTGGCGCCATCGGCGCCGCAGCTTTGGGACGGTGTTCCGGACAACCGGTCCTTCCGGTTCGAAAAAGGCGATCGCTCTGCCGTGGAGGCGGCGATCGCAGCCGCCGCGCATGTCGTAGAACTGGAACTCGTCAACAACCGCGTCATCGTGGCGCCGCTGGAACACCGCGGCGCCATCGGCGAATACGACGCGGCAACCGAATCGTTCCATTTGATGCTGTCCGGACAGGGGGTGCATGGCATCCGCCAGCCGCTGGCCGACACGGTTTTCCGGGTGCCGCCGGAACGCATCCAGGTCGCCTGCCCCGATGTCGGCGGCGGCTTCGGGGTCAAGAACGGGCTGTATGCGGAATACGTGCTGGTGCTGTGGGCCGCACGGCGGTTCGGCCGGCCGGTCAAATGGGTCTCCGGCCACACCGAGGATTTCGTCTCTACCGCACACGGCCGCGACAATATCTCCCGCGCGCGCCTGGGGCTGGACAATGGCGGAAAATTCCTGGCGCTGGAGGTGGACACGATCGCCAATCTGGGCGCCTCGATGGCGACCGGCGGGCCGGGCAGCTCGACCAACGCGCCCGGCAATGCGATGGGCGCCGGCTATGCCATCCCGGCGGTGTTCATGCAGGTGCAGGGCGCGTTCACCAACACCGTGCCGATCGACGCCTATCGCGGCGCCGGCAAGCCCGAGGCCAACTACCTGATTGAGCGGCTGATCGATGCCGCCGCCGCGGTCACCGGCATCGACCCCATCGCGTTGCGCCGGCGCAACCTGGTTTCAGCAGTCCCGCACCGGACCGCAATGGGCACGACCATCGACGGCGGCCGGTTCGCACAGAACATCGATGTCGCCCTGGCGGAAGCCCGCCACGCAGGCTTCGCTTACCGTCAGGCAGCCTCACGTAACCGGGGTTTGCTGCGCGGCATCGGCGTCACCTGCTTCCTGGAAACCGCCCGAGGCGCGCCAAACGAGGGCGCCGAAATCCTGTTCGGCGCAGATGGCAAGGTCCGGCTGCTGCTCGGTACCCAATCCAACGGACAAGGCCACGAAACCTGCTTTCCACAGATCGCCGCCGACCGCCTCGGCCTGTCGATGGATTGTTTCATCTTCCAACAGGCCGACACCGCGATCGTCCGGGACGGCAACGGCCATGGCGGCGCGCGGTCGCTGCACATGGGCGGCGCCGCGCTGGTCCGGGCGATGGACAGCGTCATTGCCAAAGGCCGCATCCTCGCCGGCCGTCTGCTACAGGCGCAGGCCGATACGGTGCAGTTCGCCGCCGGACGGTTCAGCGCCGGGGGGCATAGTATTCACGAGCGCAGCATCGGCCTGCTGGAACTCGCCGCAGCCGAGCCGCAGGCGCTCGACAGTTACGAATGGAACCTGCTCGATCTCATCACCTTCCCGAATGGCTGCCATATTGCCGAGGTGGAGGTCGATCCGGAAACCGGCCAGGTGGCGCTGCTGCACTACACCGCCGTCGATGATTTCGGCACCATCATCAACCCCATGCTGACGATCGGCCAAGTGCAGGGCGGCGTAGCCCAGGGCATTGGCCAGGCCATGCTGGAACGCACCGTCTACGACCCCGATAGCGGCCAGCTGCTCAGCGGATCGTTCATG
>JANXSA010000325.1 GCA_025352915.1 Rhodospirillales bacterium
GAAACCAGCCCGCCCTTGGTGGCCGAGTAGTGCTCGTTGCGCGCGGCACCCTCGATCGCGGCGAGCGATGCGGTGCCGGAGAGGCGGCCGCCGCCGCCGCGTTCGATCATGTGGCGGGAGGCGGCGCGCAGGGTGTACATCGCGCCGTCGAGGTTGACCCGCATGACTTTTCGCCAGTCGGCGGTGTCGTAGAGGTGGAACGGCGTGGAGCGGCCGGCGCCGATGCCGGCATTGGCGAAACAGCCATCGACGCGGCCGAGAGCGTCTAGCGTGGTGGCGAAGGATTTCTCTACCGCTTCCTCGTCACCGACATCACATTCCAGCGCCAGGATCTTTCGGCCCGTCTCCTCCAGGAACGCCTTTGCCGCCGCGTTCTTCGCCGGGTTGGTGCCCCAGATCGCCACGTCGCCGCCGGCTTCGGCGATGGCGCGCGCCATGCCCAGCCCGATGCCTGAATTGCCGCCGGTCACCAGCGCGACCTTGCCGGTCAGGTCGAAGGGTTTGTAGGCCATGGTGCAATCTCCGCGTCTGGGTCTTTCGCGAAGCCTGACGTCACATTCGCGTATGTGCAAGTCGGTGGAAGCTAAGACTGGACGACGTATCCGGGAACGATATCTTGAACGTCGTAGTCAGCAAGTTCGGCATACCGACGACGTGAGTACTCTCTTAATTCAAGATTCTCATCAACAGCGCGGCCAAACCAATACTTTGCGGCTTGCAAGTCTCCAAGTTCCTCGTAGCAACAACCCAGTTGCTCCCCAAGGTATCCGGCGTCGAGCGACGGATCACCGTCGGCCATGAACAGATACACGCGTATCGCCTTGGCGAATTCGTCTCGCTGCCGAAATGCAATTGCTGCGACTTCAAGTTTGTTAAAGTCATAGCGCATCGCAATCAATCCCTTACTTGTCTCTCCACCGAGCAGCAAGCGCGACAATTCGTGGTGCTACACAAGCCCCTCAAGCCGCTGGCGCCACGCTCAGCCCCACCACCTTGTGCTGCGCAATGAACCCCGCCACCAGCCCGCTCGCCTTCGCCTCCTCGACAAACGCGCGCAGGAACGCTTCCCCGGCGGGTTTGCCCTTGCCGCAGCCGATCGCCTGCTGCACCGCCATGAACTTGCCGGCCATGATCGTGTGGTCCGGCGCCTTGAGATGGTCGCCAATCAACCCTGGCCGCAGCCCGGCCAGCGCATCGATCCCCTCGGCCAGGTACTTGTCGAACGCGCCCCCAAGCCCGCTCGCCCGGATCAGGGTGGCATGCTTGATGTTGCGCTCCAGCCACAGGTCATAGGCGCTGCGGGCGGAGACGCAGATATTGACGCCGGGCTTGTCGACGTCGTCGATGGTTTTCAGCCGCGAGCCGGGCGGGACCATGTAGGTCGCCTCGATCTCGCAATAGGCGGCGCTGAAGGCAGTCTTTTCGCTGCGCAGCGGGTCGGCGCCGATCAGGCCGATATCCCAGGCATCGGTGCCCGCGGCATCGGCCAGCACGCCGGGGTTGGGATAGGGCACCAACTTCAGCGCCACGCCCAGCCGGCGCGCCACCTCGGCGGCCATGCTGGGCGACACGCCGACAGGGTCGCCGCTCGCGGTCATGCCGGTGACCAGCAGGAAGTTGCTCATGTTGATCCCCGCCCGCAGCACGCCGGTGGGGGCGAGGTCATTCCGGGCGGCGGCGATATCGGTCATGGCGGCATCCATCCAAAGCGGGTCACAAGGCCGGTAGCGTGATCGCCGCCGGGGTGCCCGGGGCGAGCGGCCGCGGGTCCAGTTCCAGCATGCCATCGCGCAGTCGAAGCCGATAGGTGGCGAGCTTCTCGGTGAACGGCGCCGGCGCACAGCCATCGGACAGGCGATACTGGTAGCCGTGCCAGGGGCATACAATGCAGCCGTCGATCACACGTCCCTCACCGAGCGGGCCTTGTTGATGGGCGCAGAGATTGGTGACGGCCGCGACCATGGCACCGTCGCGGAAGATGGCGATGCGCTCGCCGCCGGCGGTGACGATGCGCGCGGCCTGGTCGGCTATGCTAGCCGGCGGGAACAGCGCCACCCATTCCGCCGTGTCGTTACGGTCGCCGCCCCATTCGCGCCAGCCGGCCATCAGGTGCAGCGTCGCCACCACGCCGAGCGACAGGAAGCTGATCGCCGGCATGAACACGTCCCCCGGCTTCTGCAGCACGCCGAGGGCGACATGCATCACCACCATCCCATAGGCGACATAGACCCCCATGTGCAGCGTCTTCCATGCGCGCGGACCGAGGTATTGCTGCCAATAGTCATGGCTGGTCGCTGCCATCACCAACAGGATGGCCAGGGCCGCCATCCCCAGCACCTTGAACGGGAAGCCGATAAAGCGGGCATAGACAGCGGGATTGCTCAGCTCCTCCAACAGGCTCGGCAGCACGCCAAGGCCGATATACCATTCGAACATCGACCAGCCGTGCAGCGCCGCCATCACCGCCATCGCCACGCCGAAATGCCGCCGGTTATAGAGCAGTGGCAGGAACTTCGGCGACAGCCGGGCCAGCGGACCGATGCACAAGATCACGCTGAGCATCAGGAAAGCGCAGCTGCCGAACGCCTTCAGCCGCAGGTCCGTCCAGTCGATCGGCGCGCCCGGCGCTTGGGCGGAAATCGTGATCGCCATGAACACGCCGAGATACAGCGCCACGCAAGCGGCCAGCACGAGGTCATAGGTGATCTTGGCGCGGTTCCACTGCACCGCCTGAAACCCGACGCTCATCGCCCGGCCTCCTTGGCGGGTGGACCGGGGGGCGGACCGGCGGGCGGATCAGCCGGCGGGCGCAGCGCCACCGCCAACCCGGCACCGAGCACTAGCAGCGCCATCAGCACCGGCCAGATCGCGCGGTGCAGCCGCCGTTGGCCCCGTGTCATGTTTGGCGCACCCAGCGCCACAGCACCAGCGGCCACAGCACCGCGGCGCCTGGGACCAGCATCGCCCGGCCGCCCGGCGTGATCGCGGCCGCATGGCCCAGCGCGCGCGGTGCAGCAGCGAGAACGAAGGCGACGCCAACCGCCAGCCCAATGCCGGCATAGGTCGCCAGACTCCAAACCACCAGCATCGGCTCCCCCATTTGCTGCGCGAGCAACGCTAGCCACGCCAGGTGCCGCGGCGCAACCGGCAAGTGCCGCGGGGCTCTCGCCAAACCGCGTCCAACCCGCCAGAATCTGCCGTCAACGGAGGAAAGCGCATGATCGCCGTCATCTTCGAGGTCCAGCCCGCTGACGGGCAAACATCCGCCTATCTCGACCACGCCGCCCGGCTGCGCGACGAGCTGTCCGCCATGGACGGCTTCATCAGCGTGGAACGATTCCAGAGCCTGACCGACCCCACAAAATTGCTCTCGCTGTCGTTCTGGCGCGACGAGCAAGCGGTCGCCGGCTGGCGCAACCATGAACGCCATCGCGCCACCCAGGCCGCCGGCCGCGCGGGCATCTTCGCCAACTACCGCCTGCGCGTCGCCGCC
>JANXSA010000342.1 GCA_025352915.1 Rhodospirillales bacterium
CCTGTACCGAATTGCGATAGTCCGGCCGCGCCTGCACCGAACCCGGACTGTGCGACGTTGCCGAGCTGCTGGTCAGAAAGTCAACGAACGACGTGTCGATACGTTTGAAGCCGATCGTCTGGCTGTTGGCGACGTTGTCGCTGATGTTGCCGAACGCGACCGATTGCGCGTTCAACCCGCTGATCGCGGTGTTCATGGCGCCGAATAGAGACACGGGAAACCTCCTGGGTGAGAAGCGGTATGCATGGGCCGCGAAATGGCGGCGCGGCGGGACAGCACGTCCTTGGACAACACGAGCAACGCAGGAACCGTGCCAGCCGCCGGCTCCAGGCATTCCGCGGAATCACCCTGCAGGCCATCCGGATCGGCTCGGCCGGGCGTGCCGCTGGGCAGGTTCGGCCCGGCACGTTCTGCCGGGCGAGCGCGGCCAGACGGGCGCGGCGTCACTGGACTGGCGGCGCGCGAGGCCGGAATGCGCGGCCGAAGGCGTGGCCCGGCTTTTGCTGAGGCCTGGCGATATCCGGACCGAGGAACCCACTTGCACGCCCAGTTGAGCCCTGCTTTCGCGCCCCAGATACTTGCCGGCATCGCGGTCGCTCCCACGGAGCGCGGCGGCAATGACTTTGCCCGGCTGGTCGCCAGCGCTGCCGACGGCCTGGCCGCGGCCGGTGGCCAACCCGCGTCATCCGCGCTACCGCTGGATCAACCGGCAGCAGGGGGACCGCCAATGCTCCTCGCCGCCGCGATACCGGCGGCAGCCGCCACTGGCGATCATGCCAGTCCACCAAGCGGCAACAGCCCGGTCTTCTTGGACAGCGGCATCGACCGGCCATCCGGCGCGCCCGTTGCAATCCGCACAGCCGCGGCACCATCACTGACCCCGGCCGTCGCGCAGCCGGCCGCGGCCGGGTCCGACGCGCTTCCGCAAACTCCTGCCCGGCCAGCGGCCCATGGCGCCAACGCCCCCGCCGCACGCATGCGCGAGGACGCGCCGGGCGAGGCGGCCGACAGCGAACAGCACGCTGACGACGGCGTCATGCTTCCGACGATAGCCGAGGTAGGCTTGTCCGCCATGGCACTAGCCGTCCTGTCACCTGTTACGCCTGCCGCAGGCACCATCCCGGCGGCGGAACCACCGCACGTCGTGAGATCGGAATGGCAGGGGCGGCCGGTCGCCACTACCTCGCCGAAGGATGGCGGTGGATCGATCGCGCCGCCGGGCGACGGCGCAGAGTTGCAATCGCCGGGCGACGGCGCAGGGCAGCAATCGCCGGGCGACGGCGGGCGGACCGCGCAAGCTTTCGAGCGCATGGACATCCATCCGCCGGCGAAACGCACGGACACCGCATCGCCGCCCGACGCGAAGGCGCCCAGGCCGCGAGTCAGCGCGGCCGGCCCGTTGGCGATCACCAAGGCCGCAACACCATCGCCGGCAATGAGCGAGGCTCCGCCGGCGTCATCCCTTCCCCCGGCCAACGCCACGGCACTGACGTCACATACTGGGAGCTTGCGTCCTGGATTGAGCACCCCAGCGCCGGTCGCTGACGCATCGACAGCCGCGCCCGCCCCCGCCTCCACAACCGCCGCGGCCACGCCCCAACCCGACGACACAGCCAGTGCCATTGCCGCGCCGCCAGGCCGGCAGCTATCTGCCCAACTGCCAGACACCCAACCGGCCGGCGCCCAACTGGTCGAAGCCCAACTGGCCAAAGCCTCGACACAGGCTGCCGCGGAATCCACGGCGACCCAGCCCGCCACGCTGCCTGTCGCCACACCTGCGACGGCGCGCAGCGATTCGCCATCCGGCCAAGCCACATCCGGCCATGCCGCATCGGGCCATGCCGCATCCGCCTATGCCATCTCGGCCTATGCCCGGGCGGAACCGCCGGCCCAGGTGGCGAGCTTCGTCGCCTCGCTGGCCAGCAACGGCAATAGCGCGCAACGCCTGACTCTGCGCCTCGACCCGATCGAGCTGGGCCACATCGAGGTGACGATCGATCGCCAGCGCGGCATGCCCGCGGCGATCACCCTCAGCGTGGAGCGGCCCGAGACCCTGTTGCGGCTCGTGCGCGACCAGGAACAGTTGTCGCGCGCGCTGGATCGCGCCGGCCTCACCGCCGGGGATCGCGACCTCCGCTTCCAGCTCGCCACCCGCGACACGCTCCGCGCTGGCGATGCCGACGCGCCGCGTCCCGATATCCAGCAAGCCCAAGGGCAAGCGCCGAACCAGAACCAAGGCGGCGACACGACGAACGGCACCATGTCGCAACGCCAAGACGGCTCGCCCGACCCCCGTCCG
>JANXSA010000416.1 GCA_025352915.1 Rhodospirillales bacterium
GCGGCGGGCGCGGCGCGCGGTGGCACAGATCGCGCCGGCGCTGGACCGCTCCACCGAACAGATCGCCACCTGCCTGGAGGACCTGGCCGGGCTGTTCAGCAATGTCGGCGTTGGCCGGCTGGCTGCCGGCAGCCGGGTGCCGCGGATCGTGGCGGGGCTCGCCTCATTGCGCGATGCGATGGTTGCCTGGGCGCGCCGTCACCCCGATGACAGCGGCGGCGACGCGGCGCGGATTGCCGAGTCGGCCGAAGTGACCCTGACCTGCGTGCGCCACGTGCTGGCGGAGGTTCACGCCCTGCCGCGCGATATGACGGGGCTGTTGCGCTTGTGGCTGAAGGATCCGCTCGAGCTTTCGACTCTGGTTGCCCGGCCGGACTGGCTCGTCGATGGCTGGGAGCGCATCACCCTGTTGTGGCAGACCGCCGACATGATGGGGCGTGAGCCGACGCTGGCCGAGATGGCGGCCCAGATCCCGGCGATGCCGAAGGAGGTGGCCGATTGGTGCCGCTTACCGATGCCCGGGCTGAGCGAAAGCACGCCACGCCGGCGCATGGTGACAATGCTGGAAGACTGGCGCACCGGTGCATCGATGTACGACATGATCGCCCGCAACGAGAGAATTCTGGCGATGGCGCAATGAACAGCACGCCTGGCAGCAACCCCTTGACCGACCAGTCCGGCCGGGTGGGCGAGATACGCTCGCTGAACCGGCATCTGGTATCGGCCCAGGACGCCAAGATCCTCAAGGTGGTCGCCATGGTCGACGCCCTGCCGGTGCGCGGCGACGCCGACTCGCTGATCGCCCCGCTTCGGCCGCGCCTCGCCCAGTTGCGGCCGCGCCGGCCGCTGAGCGCGCAACGGCTGTTGTTCACCCCGCTGGACCCCGTCCTGGTGCCGCCGGCGCAATGGCGGCGCGGCGCGCTGACCATCCCGCGCACCGCGGTGGGGTGCCTGATCCGGCAGTTCACCACGCTCGATCCTGGGTTGATGGAGGCGGTGGCCCAGGAGGTGGCGGGAGGCTCGTTTGCCGATGTGCTGCTGTCGCAGCGCGCCGGCGCGCGGCTATGGTCGCGGGCCGCCGCCCTGCTCGCCGCAGAGCCGCCGCCCGCCGATTGGGCCGGGGCAACCGGGCTCGCCGATGCCGATTATCGCGCCATCCGTGATGCCGCGGTGCTGGTGCTGCGGCATGCACCGGCGATGTCCACCCAGTTGAACGCCGACCCGCTGGACGCGGATCTGATCACCCGGATTTTGACCCAGGCGGCGTTCGAGCCCGATGGCTTGGGCGTGCTGATCAGTGTGATGCTGTACTGGCTGCCGGGCTCGGCGGCACAGGTCCTGGACGCCACCTCGGCGCATGCAGCGCCCACCGGCCTGCCGGGCCGTACCGCCACCGAGCGCGCGGTGGAGCACGTGCTGGAGAATATCGAGGCCGAGCAGGAGGCATCCAAGGACGGCGTCGCCGGCCTGCCGAGCCTGCGCCGCACCATCGCCATGCTGGACCAGTTGGAGGCCAGTTACACCGGCCGGCCAACCCGCAGCGCCCGCATCAACGCCACCCGCGCCCGCGTCGACAGCGCCTGCCGCGCCCAGTTCCAGACGATGGTGCAGAACCAGGTGACCAGCCGGCTGGCGGGCGGATTGCCGCGGGCGCCGGACGAAATCGCCGCGTTCGAAGCCGCCGCGCGCGACATCCGCCGGTTCGAGGGCGTGGCCCGCCGGATCAGCGGCTCGGACCACTACGACCGCCAGTTGCGCACTGTCATTGATGCCTTGGGGCCGAATCCCGATGATGACAGCGACAGCCGGGTCGACCGGCTACGGCTGGCCGAAATCCTGCTCGGCCCGGAAAAAGCACTACAAATGCTGATGGAGGCCGAAAAGCCAGCCAAGGGCTAGCGCCGCCCAATGGCCGCCCCCTGGCCATCAGGTATCCCCGAGCAATTCCGCCGCCAACGCCCGCCACTCCGCCTCCAGTGCGATCGCGGGCATGCTGCGGCCGGCGCGGGCATACCAATAGCCGGCATTGGCCAGGTCGCCCTCCTTGCGGTGCAGATAGGCGTGCACCGCCGCCCCGATGCGGTCGTCCTGGTCCTGGGCGCAGCCATGCGCGCGGCCCCAGTCGCCCTTGGCATCCCACCACAGCCCCTGCACGGCCAGCGGCACTCCCGCCGGCGGCGCATCGGCACCCAGCGATGCAGTGAAGTCCGCGACAGTGACCATCGTCATCCCCCTCTCAGGCGCCCAGCAACCGGCGCAGCTTGCGCACCGCGCTGTCGGGCGTGCTCAACACCTTCTTGCCGGTGACCGCCGCGACGGCGGCGGCAGCGCGCGCCAGGCTGAACTGCGACAGCGCGATGACGTCGCAATTCGCTAGCCCGGCGGCGGCAATGGCGGCCAGGCGGTCGTGCTCGGCCCCGTCACCGCGGTCCAGCGCCGCCAGCGCCCCCGTGGCCAGGCACGGCACCAGCGTCAGGCCCGGCGCCGCCACGGCGAACTCGGCCGGCATCGACGCCAGGGTGGGGGCAAAGCTCGCCATCAACCCCACCCGGCCATGTGGCCCGGCCAGCGCCAGCGCCTCCTCGATCATCGCCTCGTTCGGCTTCAGCACCGGCAGCGGTGCCAGTGCCGCGGCACAGGCCGCGATACAGGGCCCAAAGGCCGAGCAGGTGAACAGGATGGCGTCCGCCCCCGTCCCAGCCGCGTAACGCGCCAGCGCCAGGAAGCGCCCGGTCATCGCCGGGCTCAGCGCCCCGTCGCGCGCGAGATCGGCCGACAGGCTGTCATCCAGCAGGTTGGTGCGGCGAATTTCCGGCCACAACCGGACAAATGCGTCCTCGATCGGCGCGAGCGAATGGGCGAGGGCGTGGATCAGGGCAATGCGCATCCCCGACGATACCGCGCCCGCCAAATTTGGGCCATCTGGCCTCGGCAAAGGTTGAACCGCGCCGCGCGCCGTGGCACGACGCGGCGGGACAGCAGGAACTCTTCGATGCTCAGGCGGTTTTACGACAGCGTGCTGGCCCTGGCCGCCAGCCGGAATGCGCCCTGGTGGCTGGCGGCAATCAGCTTCACCGAGAGCAGCTTCTTTCCGATCCCACCGGACGCGCTGCTGATCCCGATGTGCCTGGCGCGGCCCGACCGGGCCTGGCGCCTGGCGCTGATCTGCACCGTCTCCAGCGTGGTCGGCGGCGCGTTAGGCTATTTCATCGGCTATGCGCTGTTCGAGGTGCTGGCCACCCCGGTGATCCAGTTCTACCACTACGAGGCAGCATTCGAACGCTTCAAGGCGATGTACGCCGAGTACGGCCTGTGGGTGATCCTGGTGAAGGGGTTTACGCCGATTCCCTATAAGATCGTCACGATTGCCTCGGGAGCGGCGGACTTCAATTTCGGGGTGTTCATGCTGGCCAGCCTGGCGACACGGGGCGCCCGCTTCTTCCTGGTGGCCGGGCTGATCCGCGCCTACGGCGAACCGGTGCGCGCCTTCATCGAGCGGCGCCTGACGCTGGTCACCACATTGGGCGTGGTCGGGATTGTCGGGGGCTTTCTGTTGCTGAAGCTGCTATGATGCCGCACCCGCGCCTATCAGGGGTACCCGGTCGGGGCCTTGCCCCGGGAGGCCGGCGCCGCTAAGCCGCAGCACTTCGCCCGCCTCCGCTGCGACGCAACAAGGTTGCCAATATGTTCTCACGCCTGCTCGGGTTCATGTCCGCCGACATGGCCATCGACCTCGGGACCGCGAATACCCTCGTCTATGTGAAGGGTCGCGGCATTGTGCTCGATGAGCCCAGCGTGGTGGCGATCGCCGAGATTCGCGGCAAGAAGCAGGTGCTGGCGGTGGGCGAGGAGGCCAAGCTGATGCTCGGCCGCACCCCGGGCAACATCCAGGCGATCCGCCCGCTGCGCGACGGGGTGATCGCCGATTTCGAGGTGGCGGAGGAAATGATCAAGCATTTCATCCGCAAGGTGCATAATCGCCGCGGTTTCGCCTCGCCGATCATCATCGTCTGCGTGCCCTCCGGTTCCACCGCCGTCGAACGCCGTGCCATCCAGGAGAGCGCCGAGTCCGCCGGCGCACGAAAAGTGTTCCTGATCGAGGAACCGATGGCCGCCGCGATTGGCGCCGGCCTGCCGGTCACCGAGCCCAGCGGGTCCATGGTGGTGGATATCGGCGGCGGCACCACCGAGGTCGCGGTGATCTCCCTCGGCGGCATCGTCTATGCCCGCAGCGTGCGCGTTGGCGGCGACAAGATGGACGAGGCGATCATCAGCTACATCCGCCGCCACTATAACCTGCTGATCGGCGAATCCTCGGCCGAGCGGATCAAGATGGATATCGGCGCCGCCTCCGCCCCCTATGACAACGAGGAAGGCCCGTACCGCGAGGTCAAGGGCCGCGACCTGATGAACGGCGTGCCGCGCGAGATCGTGGTCAGCCAGCGCTCGATCGCCGAAAGCCTGGCCGAACCGGTGACCGCGATCGTCGAGGCGGTGAAGGTTGCGCTGGAAAACACCCCCCCTGAACTCGCCGCCGACATCGTCGACAAGGGCATCGTGCTGACCGGCGGCGGCGCGCTGCTGAACCGCCTGGACCAGGTGCTGCGCGACGCCACCGGCCTGCCGGTCGTGGTGGCCGAAGACGCACTGCAATGCGTGGCCCTCGGCACCGGCCGCGCCCTGGAGGAGATCAAGCGTCTGCGCAACGTGCTGACGTCGATGTACTAAGCAAAGGA
>JANXSA010000426.1 GCA_025352915.1 Rhodospirillales bacterium
TCGCCGCCCGCGGCCTCGACCTGCCCGAACTCGACCTGGTGGTACATTTCGACCTGCCGAACGGCGCCGAGGCCCTGCTGCACCGCAGCGGCCGCACCGGCCGCGCCGGGCGCAAGGGCGTCTGCGCCCTGATGGTCGCGCCGCGCGGCCGCCGCCGCGCCGAACAATTGCTGATGACCGCCCGCGTCTCCGCCCGCTGGATGTCCCCGCCCGACGCCGCCGCCATCCGCGCCGCCGACCGCGCCCGGCTGGAACAGGACGCCGTCCTGACCGCCCCCGCCATCGCCGACGAAGCCGACCAGGCCGCCGCCCTGCTCACCGCTCACGGCCCTGACGCCGTCGCCCTCGCCCTGCTGCGCCTGCACCGCGCCCGCATGCCGGCCCCCGCCGAGATCGCCGCCCCCATGGAATCTTCAAGAGGAGCCGAGCCCGCCCCGCGCGGCGATATCGGCCCCACCCAGTGGTTCCGCCTGAATGTCGGCCGCGCCAAGAACGCCGACCCCAAATGGATTCTGCCGCTGCTCTGCCGCCTCGGCGACGTCACCCGCAAGGACATCGGCGCCATCCGCATCTTCGACCGCGAGACCAAGTTCGAACTGGTCGCCGGCGCCGTCGACGGCTTCCTCGCCGCCATCGCCAAGGCCGATCTCGACGACCTGACCATCGCCGCCACCGCCCCGGATCGCCCCGCCGGCAGCCCCCCCGGCCGCCCGGCCGGCCCGCGTTTCGAGCGTCCGCACGCCCGGCGCGCCGAGCCGCTTCCCGTCGAAGAAACGGTCGCCCCGCCCCCGATCGCCGAACCGCCGCCCACCGCCGAACTGGCCCAACCGCCGGCCAAGCGCGGCTTTAAGCCGAACGGCGGCAAGCCCTTCCCCAAGCCGTTCGGCAAGAAACCCGCTTTCGGCAAACCCGCTAACGGCAAGCCCGCCTATGGCAAACCGGGCGCAAAACCCTTCCGCAAGCCCGCCCGGGCCGCCGCAGGCTAATCCTGCGGATCGCTCGTCTTGACCGCCGGCTCCTGCGTCACCTCCCGCGACGGCACGGCCACCGGCGGGTCGGCCGGCACGGTATAATCCGCCACGATCCGCGCCTGGCTACCCGCGATCACCAGCACCCGGGTCCCCAACGCCAGCGCCACCGCATCATGCTGGGTGACCGAGACCAGCTCGCCCGACGGCTTGCGCACAATATACTCGAAGGCCACCGTCTCCCCGGTCGCCTTCTCCACCCCGCTGCCGACAATCCCGCCCAGCAGGGACCCGCCAATCGCCCCCAGCGTCGCCGCCACCCCGCCACCTGACGGCAACTGCGAGCCCACCGCCCCGCCGGCCGCCGCCCCAGCCAGCGCCCCGGTCGTCCCCTGCGCCGCAATGGCCACGCGCCGCACCCCCACCACCACCCCCTGCTCCACCTTCGCCGCCTGTTGCACCGCGGACGAGGCATAGGTGTTGGGCGAGTAGTTCGGCCCACAGGCCGACAGACCGACCAACACAAGCGGGCCAAGCAGCACAAAAAGGGCAGGGCGTATCATCGGTCGCATCCGGTCATGGCGAAGCCCCTTCCTACGAAATGCCGCGCCACCGCGAAACAGCCCTTCACCCTCGCACCATCCCGGCGCAAGCTGGCAACATCATGGCACGCTCAATAATCATCGACTGCGACCCCGGCACCGACGACGCCATCGCCCTCTTCCTCGCCCTCGGCAACCCGGCGCTGGAAATCCGCCTGGTCACCGTCGCCGGCGGCAATGTCGGCCTCGGCCACACAATGCGCAACGCCCGCGCCCTGGTCGGCCTCGCCGGAAAATCCATCCCCGTCATCGCCGGCGCCGACCGCCCCCTGCTCGGCAGCTTCGAGGACGCCGCCTACGTCCACGGCGAAAACGGCCTGGGCGGCATCCAACTCCCCGATGGCCCGCCCGCCACCCCCGGCCTCGCCGCCGACGCCATCCGCGCGGCCTTGCGCCAAGCCGGCCCAAATGGCCTCACCCTGGTCGGCCTCGGCCCCGCCACCAACCTCGCCCTTGCCTTGGCCACCGAACCCGCGCTCGCCGCCAACGTCGCCGAAATCGTCCTGATGACCGGCGCCTGGGCCGAGGGCAACATCACTCCCGCCGCCGAGTTCAACGCCTGGTCAGACCCCGAGGCCCTGGCCATCGTCATGGCCTGCGCCCGCCCGATCACCCTGGCCACGCTCGACCTCACCTCCCAGGCCCTCTGCACCCCAGCCCGCCTCGCCGCCCTCGCCCAAGGCCAAGGCACCTGCCGCGCCACCGCCGCTGCCATCCTCGCCACCGTCCCGCCCACCAAACGCCTCGCCCAGCCCGGCAGCCCGCAGCACGATTCCTGCGCCATCGCCTGGCTCCTCGCCCCCGAAACCTTCACCCACCGCGAAGTCCACGTCACCGTCGACTGCACCAACGGCCCAGGCCGCGGCCAAACCATCATCGACCGCTGGGACCGCCTCGGCCGCCCCGCCAACGCCCGCCTGCTCGACACACTGAACCCCGACCGCTTCTTCGCCCTGCTCGACGAATCCTTCAACCGCCTGCCCTGAACAAAAAAGGGGGGCCACCCGGCCCCCCTTCCCAATCGCCCGGAAACTCAGACCCGCCGGATCCCATACATCTGCGGGAACCCGTCGCGCATGTCCTTCAGATAGCTGTGATACCCGGTAAACCCGACATAGCTGCCCAAATTCGCATACGGCACTTCCTTCCAGATCTCGCGCTGCATCTGCCGCACCAAATCTTTCTGTGCCTCAAAGTTCGGCGCATCGAACCACGCCGTCCGTAGCTCCTCCACCTTCGGCATGCTCGGCCAGCCAAACCACGCCGCCTTGCCATTGCCGCGCTGCGCCGACATCGCCGCCGGCGACAGGGTCCCGCCCCCGCCAAGATACATGTAGAAAATGTTCCAGCCGCCCTTGTCGATCGTCTCCTGGCTCGCCCGGCGCTGCACCACCGTGCCCCACTCCACCGCCACCAGATCGATATTCAGCCCAATCCGC
>JANXSA010000469.1 GCA_025352915.1 Rhodospirillales bacterium
TTTTCATGGCGGTGTTCGCACCGCTATTGGCGCCGTATTCGCCGATCGACCAGACCCTGCGCGACAAGCTGATCCCGCCCGCCTGGGTCGATGGCGGCAGCATGAAATACATTCTCGGCACCGACGGATTCGGCCGCGACACGCTCAGCCGGCTGATCTACGGCGCGCGGGTCAGCCTGATCATCGCCCTGCTGGCGCTGCTGGCCGGCGGCGGCGTGGGCCTGTTGATCGGCATCGTCGCCGGCTATACCGGCGGCGCGGTGGACAGCGTGCTGATGCGCCTGGTGGATGCCGCCTTCACCTTTCCCGCCATCCTGTTCGCGCTGCTGCTGTCGGTCACCATGGGCCAGGGCCTGACCACGCTGGTGATCGCCATCAGCCTGCTGCTATGGGCCAGCTTCGCGCGCATTATCCGCGGCGAGGTGCTGGCGCTGAAGCAGCGCGACTTCGTGGCCCTCGCCCGGGTGCGCGGCTGTTCGCCATCGCGCATCATGCTGACCCACATCCTGCCGAACGTGCTGAACACCTTTGTGGTGCTGGTCACCCTCAATATCGGCGTGGTGGTGATCGCCGAGGCGGCGCTCAGCTTCCTCGGCGCCGGCATCCCGCCGCCCACGCCGACCTGGGGCGGGATGATTTCCGAGGGGCGCGGACGCATCGCCGATGCCTGGTGGATCTCGATCATCCCCGGCGTCGCGCTGATGCTGCTGGTGCTGTCGGTCAACCTGTTCGGCGACTGGCTGCGCGACCGGCTTGACCCCAAGCTTCGGCAACTGTGATGGCTGCGGCAATTGTGAGGGATGGTGGGGCGATGGCCGCGAACACGTCGGTGACCGCGCGATGAGCGCCGCCCCCATCCTGGAAGTGCGTGACCTGCACACGCATTTCGAGCTCAGCCGCGGCGTGGTCAAGGCGGTGGACGGCGTCAGCTTCACCCTGCACCGCGGCGAGGTGCTGGGCCTGGTGGGCGAGTCCGGCTGCGGCAAGAGCCTGACCGCGCTGTCGGTGCTGCGCCTGCTGCCCAAGGGGATCGCGCGCACCGTCCAGGGCCAGATCCTGTACGACGGCCAGGACCTGCTGACCAAGACGCCGCGCGAAATGCGCGAGATCCGCGGCCGCAAGATCTCGATGATCCTGCAGGACCCGCAAACCTCGCTCAACCCGGTATTCTCGATCGGCGACCAGCTGCGCGAGGCGATCTACCGCCGCACCCGCGCCGGCAAGGCCGCCGTGATGCGCGAAGCTGTCGAGGCGCTGCGCCGGGTGGACATCGCCGCGCCGGAACAGCGCATCGGCCAGTTCCCGCACCAGATGAGCGGCGGCATGAAACAGCGCGTGGTCGGCGCCATCGTGATGGCCGGACACCCCGAGGTGCTGATCGCCGACGAGCCGACAACCGCGCTCGATGTCACCATCCAGCTGCAGTACCTCAAGCTCCTGAAGGCGATGCAGCAGGAAACCGGAATGGCGATGCTGTTCATCACCCATGATTTCGGCGTGGTGGCCCGCATGTGCGACCGGGTGGCGGTGATGTATGCCGGCCGCATCGTCGAATGCGGGCCGGTGCAACAGGTCTTCGACCACCCTTCCCACCCATACACCCAGGCGCTGATCGCCTCGGTGCCCAAGATGACGGGATCGGCCGAGCGCCTTTACACCGTCGAGGGCCAGCCGCCATCGCTGATGGATCTGCCCATCGGCTGCCGTTTCGCGCCGCGTTGCCCCCATGCCGAGCAGCGCTGCCGGGACAGCTATCCCGGCTCGTTTTCCGCCGGCGACGCGCATACCGCGGATTGCTGGAGGCTCGCCGCGGCATGAGCGACGAACCCCTGCTGCGGGTCGACCGGCTCAGCAAGCACTATCCGGTCTCCAAGGGCGTGCTGTTCGCCCGCTCGCTCGGCCAGGTGAAGGCGGTTGACGACATCTCGTTCAGCATTCCCGCCGGCGGAACGCTCGGCCTGGTCGGCGAATCCGGCTGCGGCAAGACCACCACCTCCAAGCTCATCCTCAACCTGGAAGCGCCCACCAGCGGTCAGGTGCTGCTGGACGGCACGCCGATCCACGGCCTGGAGGGTGCCGCGCTGAAGCAGTTCCGCGCCAGGGTCCAGGCGGTGTTCCAGGACCCGTGGTCGTCGCTCAACCCGCGCATGACGGTCGGCCGGACCATCGCGGAATCGCTGATCGTCACCGGCTGGGGCAGCCGCGAGGAAATCGCCGCCCGCGTCGCCGAGCTGATGGTCCAGGTCGGGCTGCGTCCCGAACAGGTCACGCAATACCCGCACGAGTTCAGCGGCGGGCAGCGCCAGCGCATCGCCCTGGCCAGCGCGCTGGCCTCGCGGCCGCGGCTGATCGTGCTGGACGAGCCCATTTCCGCCCTCGACGTGTCGATCCGTGCTCAGATGATGAACCTGCTGAAGGACATCCAGGCCCAGGACAACGTCACCTACCTGCTGATCGCCCACGACCTCGCCACCGTGCGCCACATGGCCGACCAGACGGTGGTGATGTACCTGGGCAAGATCGTCGAGCGCGCGCCAACCCGCGCCCTGTTCGACGATGTCCGCCATCCCTACACCAAGGCGCTGTTCTCCGCCGTGCTGCCGCCGCATCCCGACCGCCGGCAGGACGAGATCGTGCTGGTGGGCGAGATCCCGTCGCCGCTCAATCCGCCCAGCGGCTGCCGCTTCCACACCCGATGCCCCTTCGTGATGGCGCGCTGCGCGGAGCAGGAGCCGCCGCTGCGCGAACTGGCGCCCGACCATCACGTGGCTTGCCATCTCTACGCGTGACCTGAAGGCTTCGACCCAAGTAAATAGACCGGAGGACTGCGACATGAGTGAGCCCCACGGACCGCTGCATGGCGTGAAGGTCGTCGCCTGCTCTACCGCCCAGGCGGGCACGGTGCCGTACATGCTGATGGCCGATCTCGGCGCCGAGGTGATCAAGATCGAGGTGCCCGAGGGCGGCGACAACTCGCGCGGCACCGGCATCATGCCGGGCTTCCCCAGCACCTATTTCGAAACCAACAACCGCGGTGTGAAGAGCGTCACGCTCAATTTGAAGGCCAAGGAAGGCCAGGAAATCCTGCGCAAACTGGTCGCCGGGGCCGAGATTTTCGGCCAGAACTTCCGCCCGGGTGCTGCCGAGAAGAACGGCTTCGGCTACGAGGAACTGCGCCGCGTCAATCCCCGGCTGGTCTACATTTCCATCTCCGGCTACGGGCCCAAGGGCCCGCACGCCGACCTTCCCGGCACCGATTCGATGGCCCAGGCGCTGGGCGGCATCGCCGAGGCCTATTCCACCCCCGGCCAGAAGCTGCGCACCGGCATCGTCTCGGTGGCCGACGAAACCTGCGCCATCCTGGCCTTCGGCGGCGCTCTGGCAGCACTGACCCATGCGCGCGCCACCGGCATCGGCCAGAAGGTCGATTGCTCGCTGCTCGGCGGGCAGGTCCGCCTGATGGGCTGGACCCTGACCACCGCGATGTGGCGCAACCGCAACCCGGTCACCGGCCAGGCGCGCATTTCCGGCACCCCCGAACGCCCGGGCCTCAGCGCCAGCTTCAACGACCGCGACGGCAAGCCGCTGGTGTTCCAGCTCGGCGGCGCCCGCCCGTGGCGCAACGCGATGACCGCGCTCGGCTTCTACGACACGCTCGAACAGGCCGGCTTCGGCGATCTCGGCGTGATCATGTCATCGGACGACCAGCGCATCGCGCTGCTGAGCCTGCTCGACCAGCTCTTCGCCACCGGCAGCCGCGACGACTGGGTGGCGCGCCTGCGCGGGGCGGACATCGTCGCCGCACCCATCAACACCCTGCTGGAGGCGACCAACGATCCCGACGTGCTGGCCAACGGCTACGTGACCGAAATCGAGTACCCCGAGCATGGCAAGAAGCTCAAGGTCCACGGCACGCCCTGGCATTTCTCCGAAACGCCGGCCAAGATCGGCACCGCCCCCAAGCTTGGCGCCGACAACGAATCGGTGCTGGCCGGGCTGGGCTACAGCGCCGACCAGATCGCCGATTTCCGCGCGCGCAAGGTTATTTGACGGAGTCCGGCGTCGGCAGGCGGTAGCGGTCCTCGGGATCGATCCAGCCCTTGAAGTTGGGCTTGCGCTTCTCGGCGAAGGCCGCCCGCGATTCCATCAGGTCGCTCTTGTCGCCATGGTCGTGCAGCGCCGCGGCCAGGCGCACCATGTCCGGTCCGGGCTCCGGGCGCATCTGGCGCATCATGTGCACGGTGTTGACCCGCGACGCCGGCGGCAGGGACAGCAAATGCTCGGCCATCGCAAATGCGCTCGGCATCAGCTCCTCGGCCGACACCACGCGGTTCAGGAAGCCCACCTGGTGAAAACGCTCGGCGGTAAAGCGAAACCCCAGCGCCATCTCCATCGCGATGGGGTAGGGCACGTTGGCGATATGGCCGTGGTTGTAGCCGCCGAGCAGCCAGCGCTTGGCCTCGGATACCTCGAACACCGCCTCGTGCACGGCCACCCGCAGGTCGGTGCGCTCGACCAGCATGAACCCGCCGCCCATGGCAAAGCCGTTCACCGCCGCGATCACCGGCTTCTCCAGCGTGCCCGCCATGAAAGGATCTTCCTTCTCCGGCTGCCGGCTGCCGGGCACCCCGACCTTCAACGACTCCTTCATGTCCTCGCCGACGCAGAACGCCCGTCCGGTGCCGGTGAAGATGGCAACCTCGAGTTCCCGGCTATGGCGGAACTCGTTCCATGCCTCGGACAGCTCGGTGCGCATCTCATGGCTCAGAGCATTGAGGCGATCGGGCCGGTTCATTCGCACGACCAGAATCTGTCCGTGACGTTCGGTTTCAACCACGGGCATGGCGTCCACTCCCTCCGAAATCAGTTTACCAACCTGCGAATGCGCAGGATGCTTGCCGCAATGTTACAGGTACTGGCGCGCTCGTCACTAGTGGTACGATTTCAACGCATGCCTCCCGGACGCTGGGTGAATCGCCGCGCAAAATCAAAACCTCGTGGCGCGGTCCGGCGGCACTATCCGTCTGATACCAGTCCGCGAAATGGCCGACTCTTCCGGCCATTTCGC
>JANXSA010000486.1 GCA_025352915.1 Rhodospirillales bacterium
GAACTCCAAAAAAAAGTGGCGGAGCTGCTGGGCACCCCGCTGGCATCCAGCGACGGCGAGGCATGACCGACGCCGTCATGGCGCTCGCGCCGGCCAGCGGCATCACCGCCGCCGCGGCCTGTGCGGCGTTCGGGGTTTCGCGCGCCACGGTGCAACGCCGGCATGCCCGGCTGAGCGCGCCGCCGGCGATCTCGCGTCCGCGGCCACCCCCGGCCCGGGCGCTGAGTGCCGCACAGCAGCAAGTCGTGCTGGATCTGCTGCATGCAGCACGCTTCGCCGACACCCTCGCGGGTGACAGCGCATGACTCGGGGTCGTCGTGGGCGGCTACTCCTTCGACGTATGACTCTTTCATCCACTACCACCTGCCGGCCTCCCGGCGCCCAGAGAGGGTTGGTACCGGGCTTCGACCGCTGCTCCAGTCGGCACCACCCCACCATTCTCTCCAGCCGGACGGACCGCCAGGAACCGCAGGTTCCGTGCGGGTTTTCGGCATGGAGTTGGGGGTGGTCGGGGGCGCGCAGGGGCGTTTTCGCTCTCCGAAGTGCCATTTGTCTCCGAAGCTTGGGGGTAGGCCGATTTACCCCCAAGGTTTCAACGCGCTGAAATAATTGAATTCCATATTGCATATCCGGCACGAGAGTTGGTATCTTGTTCTGGGTGGCGATGGGGGCTGGGTGCGAATTTTCTCGTTGACCTCAACCTCTCGACACCCATCATGGATGATATCCACTGGTCAGCAGGTTGGACTGGCAGACCAAGGTATTGATATAGTTCGGCGCTCGCGCGGTTCGTCACTATCTTCGGAATCGCACTCCATTGGTCTGCCGATTAGCGCCGGCACCCCTCCGCCAGTGCGCTACCTTGTGGCACCGTCGTGCGCACGAACCTCATCCTCAATTCGATCCACGAGAGTGTCGATATCGCCTTCCTCGATTACCTCAGGGTTAAGGTCGGCCTTGCGGAACAGTGCGACCGCCCGGTCATAGGCGGGGCGCAGCGTCGGGTCCTGCGGCGCGCCCAGGATGAAATGCAGCTTCAGCGGATCGGCCGAGGCATCGCGTACTGCCGCGAGATGGCCGAGCCAGCGCCGGGTCTTGTCCATGATCCCGTCGCGGTCGGCGAGGTCGAGCGAAACCGGCTCGTAGACATGCCACTGTCCATTCTTCCAGGCATGCTTGAATGTGATGCTGTCCAGTGCGCCTTCGACCACCTTCGGCTCGAATGGGACATGGACATGACGCTCCGCCAGCCGCTCACGGATCGGGCGCCAGATCTCCTCGTCTACCCGGCGGCGGGATGTGCGGTCATCGTTGTGCCGCACCAAGCGCTCGAACAACCGCTCAAGCGTCGCCGGTGCGTCGCTGGTCACGCCAGAACCGACCGGTGACCACTGCAACGCGCTGTCGTCCTCCGGCAGCGCCCGCCGCGCCAGCATGGCGGCATCAAGGTCACCGCTCAGCAAGGCGGTTGCCGCCAGGTCTTTGGCAACCGAGCCGATCGCCCGCTCGACGGACCGCATCGCCATCTTGAACGCGTCGCCATCGAGGTCCGGAAACGCATCCTTGACTCGCCCGAACGTTGCCCGCGTCTTGACCAGCAATTGATGGTCGGCCGGCACGTGGACGACGACGCCGACATTCAGCATCTCGCCGGCGCGGGGATCATGGATGTAGCGCAGGACGGTATAGGTGTATGGGCGCTGTGCGGTCATGTCAGAACCCTCTGTATCTCGGTCAGGCAGGCGTCAATGTTGTCCCGGGCATCCTTGATGAGGCGGATGGCATCCGTCGCGTCACTGGCTGCCTTCGCCCAGACTGTTGGGAGCGATGCGGCGTAGAGGTCGATCCGCCCGTCAGACAGGGTGGACCATGCCGCGCGGACGGGGGCGAAGTCGAGATTTTGTTTTCGCAGCCCTGCGAGGAATATGTGTCGGCCGGGGACCGTCAGACCCTCCAGGGCACCGGGCGTCCATGGCGGGCGCCAGCCCAAGATCAGCCGATGCAT
Source organism: Rhodospirillales bacterium (assembly GCA_025352915.1). GTDB lineage: Bacteria > Pseudomonadota > Alphaproteobacteria > Acetobacterales > Acetobacteraceae > CAMDGX01. The sequence goes on from JANXSA010000486.1 coordinate 2,006, forward strand.
GAAAGCGAGCTCGTGGTCGATGACGCGGAGCTGCGTGCCGCGCTCCAGGCAATTCGGGTTCTCCGCCCGCCGATCATAGTTCTGAATGATGGCATCGAACGTGAAGATGGCGAGCGCTTTGGCCACCATGTCGTCGTGCAGGGTGACGCCGCCGTGCCAGGCGCCGAACTGGGGACCGGCGACCCGCGAGCCGAAGGCAACCGGAGAGCTGGCGGTCAGATCGGCACGCAGGGCGGCATCGGGCACGCTGGCGATCCAGACCGCGGGCAGTTCGACGAGATACGGTTGCAGAACCGGCAGGCCGAGATCGCCGGCGAGGCAGGCCGCGATAGCCTCGCGGGCCAGATTGACCGCCCCCTCGTCACAACGGGCGGAGACCTTGGCGTAGAGTTCCACCTCGTCTCCGGCGGCGTTGGTGCAGACCAGCAGCAGTGGGCGGGTGCGGCCGTTGCGGGAGGGGCGAACGTATTCCTGGGCTGTCACCCGCTCCAGCATGCCCGGCCTACCCGAAAATATCGTTCAGCATGGCGGGCAGGAGGGCGTCTTAGTCAGCCACAACTTTCGCATGGCCATGTTGAACGGCCGAGACGCAACTGAAAAGACCGAGCAAGTCCGTCTGCGCGGCGATTGTTGGCATCGGCACTTCCCAGTCCAGCAGCATCTCTGGGCGCAACCTTTCCCGTCTCGCGCCCTGGCCGCGGGTAAGCATTGCGAGACCGTTCAGGAACCAAGCGGTCGACGCGATCGCGGCAAGATAGGCTGGAATCATATGGCTGGGACGGCATCGGAAGGTCCGATATTCTGGGGACACGAACAGGCCAGCGAAGTCCGGTGCGCATATAGATACGGCCCCCTCCCATCCCTTACCTGGCTTAGAGCCCGTCCGGGAACTACCTCAATGATTAGATAATCTCCTGGTCATAAGCCGGATTGACGCGAGCTTGAGGAACGACAAGGCGTTTCGTGTCTTGTTCTCGAAATCCTTGGCAAGGCGCCGGCACCGACCAAGCCAGGCGAATGTGCGCTCGACCACCCAACGGCGTGGCAGAACGACGAAGCCTTGTGCCGCGTCCGACCGCTTGACGATCTCGACCTGCATTTGTGTCAAGAACTGCGCCACGCCCTGCTCGAAGATCGGCCCTTGGTAGCCGCCATCGGCAAACACCT
>JANXSA010000554.1 GCA_025352915.1 Rhodospirillales bacterium
CACCGGCCTTTGCCGCGATCGATCTGGGTACCAATAATTGCCGGCTGCTGGTGGGGACACCGGCGGGCGATGGGTTTCGCGTGGTCGATAGCCTGAGCCGCACCGTAAGGCTGGGCGAGGGGCTGCATGATACCGGGATGCTGGGCGAGGCGGCGATGGATCGGGCGATCGTGGCGTTGCAGGGGTGTGTGCAGCGCCTGGCGCGGCGGCCGATCCGGGCGCTGCGGGCGGTGGCGACCGAGGCATGCCGGCGGGCGGGCAATGGGGCGGCGTTCATTGCGCGGGCGCGGGCGGAGACGGGGTTGCCGTTGGAGATTATTTCGGCCCGCGAAGAGGCCGAGCTGGCGTTGGATAGTTGCGCGTCATTGCTGCATGGCGGGGCGCGGCGGGCGTTGCTGTTCGATATCGGCGGCGGGTCGACCGAGGTGACCTGGGTGCGGTTGGGCGCGGCGGCGCCGCAGTTGATCGGCACGGTTTCGTTGCCGCTGGGGGTGGTGACACTGGCCGAACGCTGGCCGGATGCGGCGGATACGGCCGAGGGGTTTGAGGCCATGGTGGACGAGGTGGAGCGGCAGTTATGGCCGTTTGAGGCGGTGCACCGCATTCGCCAGGAGGTGCGGCAGGGGGGCGTGGTGTTGTTGGGCACGTCGGGGACGGTGACGACGCTGGCGGGGGTTGCGTTGGATTTGCAGCGGTATTCGCGGGCGGCGGTGGATGGGACGGTGATGCAGAGCGAGGCGGCGGAGGCGGCGCTGGAGGTTTTGCGCGGGTTGGGGCGGGCGGGGTTGGAGTTGCATCCCTGTGTTGGGCCGGAGCGGGCGGAGTTCGTGTTGCCGGGGTGTGCGGTGTTTGCCGCGATCCACCGGTTGTGGCCGGCGCCGCAGGTGGTGGTGGCGGATCGCGGGCTGCGCGAGGGGATGCTGTTGCGGTTGATGCGGGCGCTGCGGCGGGAGCGGCGGGGGCTGGCGGACGTGGTGCAGCCGGCGTAGGAGGCGGCATGGCAAAGCAACCTCCCATCCGACCCGGCGCTGGTCGCAAGAAAACGCCGGGCAAGAGCAAGGCGCCGGTGAAGGCTTCGATCAAGGCGACGGCTGTGAAACTGACTCCGGGGAAGACCCCTGCCGGCAAAAAGAAGCGCAGCGGGACGACGCGTGGGTTGACGGTGATGCTGCGCAGCGGGCGGGGGCGGACGACGGCGAGCCAGGAATGGCTGAAGCGGCAGCTTAACGATCCCTATGTGGCGATGGCGCAGGCGCAGGGGTGGCGGTCGCGGGCGGCGTTCAAGCTGATCGAGATGGATGACCGCTACAAGTTGATCAAGCCGGGGATGCGGGTGCTGGATTTGGGGGCCGCACCCGGGGGCTGGTGCCAGGTGGCGAAGAAGCGGGGGGCGGGGCAGGTGGTGGCGCTGGACCTGTTGCCGGTGGATGGGATTGCCGGGGTGACGATGCTGGAGGGGGATTTCAACGATCCCGACATGCCGGACCGGTTGCGGGCGGCGATGGGCGGGCCGGCGGATTTGGTGTTGTCGGACATGGCGCCGAATACCACCGGGCATAACGCGACCGACCATTTGCGGATCATCGCGCTGGCGGAACTGGCGCTGGAATTCGCGATGAAGATTTTGGCACCGGGGGGGGCATTTGTGGCGAAGGTGTTCCAGGGCGGGTCGGAGCGGGAGATGCTGGCGCCGATGAAGCTGGCGTTCGAGGTGGTGCGGCATGCCAAGCCGCCGGCGAGCCGCAAGGAGAGCAGCGAGCTTTATGTCATTGCGACCGGGTTTCGCGGGCGGGATGAGGGTGTTTAGCGGTTTTTATTGGTATTTGTATTGATATGATATCGTAATAAATACGCTGTGCTTGAGCGGTCAAGCTGAACCGTTTTTTTGGCCATTTTGGCCGTTTTGGCCGTTTTGGCGGGGGGTCGGTGGGGCTCGCGGTTGGTTGGGGCGCGATGGCGATTGCCGGCATGGGCGGGGTATCGGGTGCCGGTACGAAGAGTCGGATGGCGCTTCGCTTATCCGACCTACGATTTCTCCGGCAACGGTCGGCATGGCGGCGGATTGGGGCGTAAGTGTCCGTCCGGAAAGTCTCCCGGGTCGGTCCGGCGGGCATTTTTGGCGCCGGGAGCGTCGGAAACTTGCCCCGATGTCCCTGCATCGGGGCGGCGTTTCCTCCTTCCCGGCACCAAAA
>JANXSA010000584.1 GCA_025352915.1 Rhodospirillales bacterium
ATGAAGTCGCCCCCGGTGGTGCGCAGCGAGAAATTGCTGTTCTCCACCCCCTCGGCAATGCCGCGAAACGCCACCGCCGCGCCGATGTCGTATTCCTCAAGAAACGCCGCCAGCGCCTCGTCGGTCACTTCGGTATAAACCGCCATGGGTGACTAGCTACGCGCCAAATAGACAAAAATTTCTTGGTTCTTTTTTTCAAAAAAGAACAAGCCCTTCTTTCGCATCATTTCGCCAGCTCGGCCGGGAGCTTGAAGACCACGTCCTCGGTGGTGACCACGCGTTCCTCGATGGTGAGCGTGTAGCGCTGGCGCAGCCGATCGAGCAGGGCTTCGACCAGAATCTCGGGCGCCGAGGCGCCAGCGGTGATGCCCAGCGTGCGCACCCCGTCCAGCATCGCCCAGTCCAGCGCTTCGGCGGTCGGCAGCAGCACCGCGCGGGCCGCGCCGGCGCGCTCGGCCACCTCGCGCAGGCGCTGCGAGTTGGACGAATTGGCGCTGCCGATCACCACCACCAGGTCGGCATCGGCGGCAATCGCCTTGACCGCGGCCTGGCGGTTGGTGGTGGCGTAGCAGATATCCTCGCGCTTCGGCCCCTGGATGGCGGGGAAGCGGGTGCGCAGGATCTCCACGATCTCCGCCGTGTCGTCGACGGACAGCGTGGTCTGGGTGACGAAGGCCAGGCGGTCGGGGTCGGCGGGCTGGATGGCGCCCGCTTCCTCGGCATTCTGGATCAGCGTCATGGCGCCGGGCGGCAGTTGGCCCATGGTGCCGATCACCTCGGGATGCCCGGCATGACCGATCATCAGGATATGGCGGCTTTTGGCGGCGCCGCCGCCGAAATGCCGCTCGACCTCGCGATGCACCTTGGACACCAGCGGGCAGGTGGCGTCGAGATAGGTGAGGTTACGGCGCTCGGCCTCGGCGGGGATCGCCTTCGGCACGCCATGGGCGGAGAACACCACCGGGGCGTCCGGCGGGACCTCGCTCAGCTCCTCGACGAAGACCGCACCCTGCGCCTCCAGCGCCTCGACCACGGTGCGGTTGTGGACGATCTCATGGCGCACATAGACCGGCCGGCCGTGGCGGCGCAGCGCCTCCTCGACAATGCGGATGGCGCGGTCCACCCCGGCGCAGAAGCCGCGCGGGCCGGCCAGCAGAACGTTGAGCGGGGTCAAGAGCGGAGAGACGATTTCTTGCATGTTGTCCATCGGGCTGGTCGGCGCCAGTATGCCCGTGCCGGCGGCCGCAAACAATCCGCGCGCGCTGACCTTCGCCTGCCCTTACCGGAGTTGCCGATGCCCCGCCTTGCCGTCTCCGCTTCCGTCCTGGCCGCCGCCCTGCTGTCCGGCTGCGGCGAAATGACCGACGCGAAATTCGCCCCGGCCTGTCCGCAACTCGCGCTGCTGGCGGAGGGCTCGGACCTCGTGCGCTTCAACGGCCCCGGCCGCGATGTCACCGACCGGGTGCTGGAAGCGCGCATCACCGGCGTCGAGGCCGCCTGCAAGCCCGGCCGCAATGCCGCGGTGGTGGCCAGCCTGAAGATCCAGGCCGATGTCGCGCGCGGCCCGGCGGCGCGCGGACGCGCGGCGCAGGTGCCATATTTCGTCGCGGTGATGGACGGCGAGCGGGTGCTGGAGCGCCGCGCCTTCGTGCTGGACGTCGCCTTCGCGCCCAATGTCGACGCGCTGCGCGTCAGCGGCGGCGAGCTGGAACTGCGCTTTCCCGGCGCCGGCGACCGAGGTGCGGCGCAGTACAAGATCGTCGTCAGCCTGCAACTCACCGAAGAGGAACTAGCCCATAACCGCCGTGCCCCCCGGCGCTGAGCCCGCCCCGCTGAGGATGTTTCTAAAATGGGACTGCGCGACTATTTTTTCGATAATTTGACAATTTTTTAAACGTCGTCGCGCGATATGAGCACCGATCAGATCGCGGGATTCAACGACGTGCCCATTATCTTCAACAACACCATCTATAATGCCGGCAAATGGGGCGTGATCTACATGTTCCACAATCTTGGAACGGTGGATTACGTCAGCCCCGACCGCATCGTGCTGAACGGCTCGATCAGTCAAATTGGCGACCAGGTCAGCGTCATCTACAACGACGCCACCTACGTGTTCACCGTCACCGCCTACGACAATTCTGGCGCCCTGGTGCTGCAATACGGCAGCAACCTGTACGTGATCTCCAACTCCACCTTGACCAAGGGCCAGGTGCTGACCCTGACCACCGACGGCCCCGGCGAATACGCCCCGCCCCCCTGTTTCGCCGAGGGCACCCGCATCCTGACCCGCACCGGCGAGGTCCCGGTCGAGCAGCTCGC
>JANXSA010000596.1 GCA_025352915.1 Rhodospirillales bacterium
ATGGCCAGCGCCGCGATGGCACCGAACAGCGGCAGGCGTTGCGTGGCGCTCACGCTACCGCCCGGCCCATCAGGCCCGACTCGACCGCGTCGACGCAGCGAAGGCACAGCGCCGGGTGAGCCTCGGTCTGGCCGACTTCCGCCAGCACCTTCCAGCAGCGGTCGCATTTCATGCCGACGGCCAGCGATGCGCGGGCGCCGGCGGTCACGGCGGTTTCAATTCGGGCGCCGGCGACGATCAGGATATCGGCCCAGGCCTCCGCACTCAGCAACCCGGCCTGGTCGTCCGGTAACACCATGGTCACCGCCGCCTGGTTGGACGAGCCGATGCGCTTATCCGCCCGCATCGCCTCCAGCTCGGTGGTCCCCAGGCGGCGCAGCTCGCGGATGGTGCTCCACTTGGCGCCGAGCGCATCATCGCGCCAGCCGGCGGGGATGGCCGGGAAGTCGTGCAGATGCACGCTGTCCGCCTCGCCGAACCGGGTCGTCCAGGCCTCCTCGGCGGTGAACACCAGCACCGGGGCGAGCCAGGTGCACAGGCAGCGATGCAGATGGTCGAGCACGGTGCGCGATGCGCGGCGGCGCAGGCTGTCCGGGCGGTCGCAGTACAGCGCGTCCTTGCGGATGTCGAAATAGAAGGCGCTCAGGTCCGACGAACAGAAATTATGGATCGCCGCGTAGACGCCGGTCCAGTCGTAGCTGGCCACCGCGGCACGGATCAGCGCGTCGAGCTCGGCGATGCGGTGCAGCACCCAGCGTTCCAGCTCCGGCATATCAGCGGCGGCGACGCGCTCGGCCTCGGTAAACCCGTCAAGCGAGCCGAGCAGCCAGCGCAGGGTGTTGCGCAGGCGGCGGTAGAGCTCGGTCTGCTGTTTCAGAATTTCCTTGCCGATGCGCATGTCCTCGGCGGTGTCGGACGACATCACCCACAGGCGGAGAATATCGGCGCCGAACTGGCTGGTGACCTCGTCGGGTGCTGTGACATTGCCGAGCGATTTCGACATCTTGCGGCCCTGCTCGTCCATCACGAAGCCATGGGTCAGGACGGCCTTGAACGGCGCCACGCCGCGGGTGCCGACGGCTTCCAGCAGCGAGGAATGGAACCAGCCGCGATGCTGGTCCGAGCCTTCCAGGTAAAGATCGGCCGGCCATTTCATCCCGCGCGCTTCGAGCACGAAGGCGTGGGTGGAGCCGGATTCGAACCACACATCGACGATGTCGAACACCTGCTCATAGGCGGCGGGGTCGCGGCCTTCGCCGAGGAAGCGCTGGGGTGGCGAGGAGTACCAGGCATCGGCACCCTCGCTGCGGAACACCTCGACGACGCGATCCACCACCGCCTGGTCGCGCAGGACCTGGCCGGTCGCCTTTTCGACGAACACCGCGATCGGCACGCCCCAGGCGCGCTGCCGGCTGATGCACCAGTCCGGCCGCGAGGCCACCATCGAGCCGATGCGGTTGCGCCCCTGATCCGGCACGAAGACGGTGTCGGCGATCGCCTGGAGCGCCTTGGCACGGATCGCGTTCTCGCCGTCCATGCGGATGAACCATTGCGGCGTGGCGCGGAAGATCAGCGGCGCCTTGCTGCGCCAGGAATGCGGATAGGAATGCACCAGCTTGCCGCGCGCCAGCAGTCCGCCGGCCTCGGTCAGCGCGGCGCAGATGGCGTCGGCGGCGCGGTAGACATGCTGGCCGGCGAAATGCGGCACCCAGGCGTTGAAGGTGCCGTCCTCGCCGACCGTGTCGGGCACCTCGATGCCGTGCGTCCGCCCGAGTTCGAAATCCTCCTCGCCATGGCCCGGCGCGATGTGCACGAAGCCTGTGCCGGCCTCGGTGGTGACGTATTCCGCGCCATACACCGTCACATCGTGGTCATAGCCGCGCCCGCGCATCGGATGGGCGCAGACGGTGCCCAGCAGGTCGCGGCCCTTGTAGACGTGCATGACGTGGTGGGTTTCGATCCCCGCCGCCTCGCAGATCTGCGGCAACAACGCCAACGCCACCAGCACGCGTTCGCCGGGCACCGCCAGCGAACCGGCCTTGGCACTATCGATGCGCACCAGCGCGTAGTCGATGTCCTCGCCAAGCGCGATCGCGCGGTTGCCCGGCATGGTCCACGGCGTGGTGGTCCAGATCACGATCGCCGCCCCGGCCAGCCCGGCCACCGGGCAGGTGACGATCGGAAACCGCACGGTGACCGTGTCGCTCTTGTGATCGTGGTACTCGATCTCGGCCTCGGCCAGCGCGGTCTTCTCCACCGGCGACCACATCACCGGACGCAGCCCGCGATACAGCGCGCCGTTCATCAGGAACCGGCCGATCTCGCCGGCGATCGCGGCCTCGCTCGGCAGGTCCATGGTGGCGTAGCGGTTCGGCCAGTCGCCGAGCACGCCCAAGCGGCGGAACTCGCTTTCCTGGATGGCCATCCAATGCGCGGCATAGGCGCGGCATTCGGCGCGGAAATCGAGGACGGGAACGGCGTCCTTGTCCTTCTTCGCCGCCCGGTACTGCTCCTCGATCTTCCACTCGATCGGCAAGCCGTGGCAGTCCCAGCCCGGAATGTAGTCGGCGTCGAAGCCGCCCATCTGGCGGGTGCGGTTGATCACGTCCTTGAGGATCTTGTTCAGCGCGGTGCCGATATGCAGGTGGCCGTTGGCGTAGGGCGGGCCGTCATGCAGGATGAACTTCTCCCGCCCCGCCGACGCCGCGCGCAGCTTGCCCCAGAGGTCCATCGCCTCCCACCGGGCCAACATCGCCGGCTCCTTCTTCGGCAGGTCGCCGCGCATCGGAAAATCGGTGGCGGGCAGGAACACGGTGTTGCGATAATCGCGGCTGGCTGCCGTTGGGTTGGTCTGGTCGGTCATGGGACAGGTCTCGCGCGGTCGGGCGACCGCCAGGGGAAATGGGATGCGCGCCCAGGGGCATAATTCAGACCCGGCGCTCTAACGAGCGGCCGGGCGGCTAATTCGCGCTATGATGATCCCGATCATGCGCGGGACTATGCCGTTTACCGGCGAAACCGGCAAGTTACGCGGCGCCGAGCAGGGCGCGGGCCTGCGCGGCATCGGCGGCGATCTGCGCCTTGAGCGCCTCCAGCCCGGCGAATTTCTGCTCGCCGCGCAGATAGGCATGCAGCGCCACGCCGATTTCCTGGCCATACAGGTCCTCGGCGAAATCGAACAAATTCACTTCCAGCCGGCTTTCCGGCCCCTCATTCACCGTCGGCCGCCGCCCGATATTGGCCACCCCCTGGCACACCCGGCCATCCGGCAGGCTGACGGTGACGGCATAGACGCCGCGCGCGGGTTCGAGATGCCGGCCCAGCGGCACATTGGCGGTCGGAAACCCGATCGTCCGCCCGCGCTTGTCGCCATGCGCCACCACGCCGCGGATCGCCCAGGGCCGGCCCAGGGCGGCGGTCGCCCGCTCGGGATAGCCATCCTGCAGGGCACGTCGAATGCGGGTGGACGAAATCACCCCCTCGGCATCGGATAGCGGCGGCACCACCGACAGCCCGATGCCGCGCGCCGCCGCCTGCGCCGACAACAACTCCACCCCGCCGCCGCGGCGATGGCCAAAGGCAAAATCCGGCCCGCACGCCAAATGCCGCGCGCCCAACCCGGCATGCAACACCTCGGCCACGAAGCTGTCCGCGCTCATCAGGCTGAAGCTGTGATCGAAAGCGAGTTCATAGACCAGCGCCACCCCATGTGTGGCCAGGGCAGCGGCCCGCTCGGTCGACAAGGTCAGCCGAAACGGCGGATCATCCTGACGGAACAGCTCACGCGGGTGCGGCTCGAAGGTCAGCACCGCCAGCTTCGCATCGGGCCGGGCGGCGGCGGCACTGCGCAGCACCTGGACATGGCCGCGATGCACCCCATCGAAATTGCCGAGTGCTACGGTGGCGCCGCGCGCCTCGGCCGGAAGATCGCTCCACTGGGTGAACAGGCGCATCGCCAAACTCCTCGGCACCTCAGGCAACAGGCGGCAGCTTCTCGGGTACCCTGACGGGGTGACCAAGATACTGCTCCAGCACCTCCGCCGGCGGCCCGTCGGCGCGGATGCGGCCCTGGTCCATCCAGATCGCCCGCGTGCACCATTGCAGCACCACATCGCTCATATGCGACGACAGCACCAAGATCTCGACCCCGCGCACCAGGGTTTCCAGCCGCGCCCGGGCCTTTTCCATGAACCCGGCATCGCCGGCCAAAAACCACTCATCCATCAACAGCACCTGCGGCCGCACCGCCGTCGCCAACGCAAAGCCCAGCCGCACCACCATGCCCGACGAGTAAATGCGGATCGGCAGGTCGAGGAAATCCGTCAGCTCGGCAAACCGCGCGACATCCTCGGCCAGCCCCTCGATCGCATCGCGGTCCAGCCCGAAATACAGCCCGCGCAAGGTGATATTCTCGCGCCCGGTCAGCTCGGGATTCATGCCGAGATTGGGGTCCAGCAGCGCATTCAGCGAGCCGCGCACCCGCATCCGCCCCACCACCGGCTCGTATATCCCTGCCAGCACCCGCAACAACGTCGTCTTGCCCGCGCCATTGCCACCCACCAGCGCCAGCCGGTCGCCCGGCCGCAGATGCAGGTCGATGCCGCGCAACGCCTCCACCACCACCCGGTTCCGCGCGTCAGCCGCCATCCGCCCGGTCACCGACGAAATCACCGTCTTCTTCAGGCTGCGTGCATTGCCGTGGTAAAGCGGAAAACTGACGCTGACCCCGTCCACATCGATCGATGCGCTCCCGGCCATCGCGCTACAGCCAGAACGCGATGCGCCCGCGCACCCGCGCGAACACGAACCAGGTGACACCGCACAGCAGCGCCGAATACCCCAGCGCACAGCCGACAATCAGCGCGCTCGGCACCGTGCCCAGCAACGGGCCACGCACGATCTCCAACAGGCTGAAGAACGGATTGAACGCCAGCGCCCATTCATGCACGCCCAGCTGGTCGGGCTTCCAGATCACCGCGCTGACGAAAAACGCCATCTGCATCACGCTGGCCACGATCGGCGGGATATCATGCAGCCGCGCACAAACCGCCCCGAGCAGCAACGTCAGCGCCAGCGCGTTGACCAGCCACAGCACCAGCCCCGGCAAAGCGAGCAACGCGGTGCTGTCCGGCCAGCTCCACAGCAAAAGGTTCACCACCACCACCACCACGGCGTTGTGCGCCAGCACCACCAAATTGCGCACCACAATCCGCCCGGCATACAGCGTGAACGGCATCCGCACCGAGCGGATCATGCCCTCGTTGGAGATGAACGCGACGCAGGCATCCGACACCAGCGCGCCCAGAAAATTCCACAACACCAGCGACAGCGCCAAAAACGGGATGTAGTCGCGCAATTGCAGCCGGAACAGCACCGCATACAAAACGCCCATCGCCGCCACCATCGCCCCGGTGGATATCGTCAGCCAGAACGGACCCAGCATCGAACCGCGATAGCGCAAGCGAATATCAAGCCACGCCAAAGCCCAGATCAAACGCCACTGACGCAAACCCTCGCGCACATCCAGCCACGCCGTGCGATGCCGATCCGCCCAACTCTGGTTGGCGGAAAGATCGAGAACCACGTGGTCGCTGGGCTGCAAATGGGAAGTGACACTCATCACACGGCGCGATACCCGATCCGCCCCCCCGAGGCAACAAAGCCCGCGTGGCCGGGTAGGCAAGCAAGGCCAGGGGCTTTGCCCCTGGACCCCACCAGGG
>JANXSA010000634.1 GCA_025352915.1 Rhodospirillales bacterium
TCATGCCGGCCACCGTCACATAGGCGGCACCATTTAGGTTGATCAAACCGTTGATGATCGGCGCCGCGCCGGTGCCATAGCTGCCGATGCGGAGCGGCGCGCTCGCGGTGCCCTGGGTGGAGATGTTGATCGTGGCCGAGGTGCTGGTGCCAGCGCGTTGCAGAAAGATGTCGCCGGGCTTGACGACCTTGACCTGCGACCAGAATTTGTACGGGCGACTCTGGGAGCCGTTGCCGGACTGCTTGACTGACGGATCGATGTAGATGGTGGCCACGATCGTCCTCCCGATACTCCGTCGTCACGGCCGGAGCCAGGCGGGCGCCCGATCAAAACAACTTTGCGCGAGATTATAGACTCTCTATCCCAACGAAACAATCCCGCCGGATGCGACTTATTTATCCGTTTTGTCCGCCGGCTTGCTGTCATTCGCTGGCTTCGGGTCGCCCAGCACCGAGGTGATGGTTTCGCGCAGCACCTTGACCCGCACATTCGGCGCGATCTCGATCTCCACCTCGTTGCTGCCCTCGGTGACCTTCTGCACCACGCCGATGATGCCGCCGCCGGTCAGCACGCGGTCATTGCGCTTGATCGCTGACAGCTTGGCCTTCAGCGCCTTCGCTTGCTGTTGCTGTGGGCGGATCAGCAGGAAATAGAACACGGCGAAGATCAGTACGATCGGCAGGAACTGGCCGGCGGAGGCGACGATGCCGCTCAGGTCCTGGGCGTAGGCCGGGGAGATCAACATGTATGGGGGGTGTCCGGGTTGCGGTGGTTGGCCGCGGACCATAGTTTCCGCGCCCAGCACGTCAAGCACGATCGGATTGCCCGCCATGGACCAGCACTTTCTGGACACAGTACAGCGTATCGCCGCGGCCCTGGACCGCCTGGCCCCGCCGCCGCCGCCGGCGCCGGACCTGACCTTGGCCGATGCCTTCGTCTGGCAGCCGGAGGGCGGCGAACTGCGCCCGGTGGCGCGGGTCAGCCGCGTCGACATCGATCTGTTACAGGGTGTCGAGAGCCAGAAGGCGCAAGTCCTGGCAAACACCACCCGCTTCGCCGCCGGCCTGCCGGCCAACAACGCCATGCTGTGGGGCGCGCGCGGCATGGGCAAGTCGTCGCTGGTCAAGGCCGCCCATGCCCGCATCAACGCGGATCGGCCGGGGGCCTTGGCGCTGATCGAGATCCACCGCGAGGACATCGCCAGCCTGCCCGAGTTGCTGCGCCTGTTGCGGCGCGCTGATCTCAAGGGCTCCGAACGCCGCTGCCTGATTTTCTGCGACGATTTGTCGTTCGAGCGCGAGGACGCCGACTACAAGGCGCTGAAATCGGTGCTGGATGGCGGCCTCGAGGGCCGGCCGGGTAATGTATTATTTTACGCCACCTCGAACCGCCGCCATTTGATGCCGCGCGACATGATCGAGAACGAGCGCAGCACGGCGATCCACGCCAGCGAGGCGATCGAGGAAAAGGTCTCGCTGTCCGACCGCTTCGGGCTGTGGATCGGTTTTTACGCCTGCGACCAGGAGGTGTTCTTCGCCATGATCGACGGCTACGCGGCGGCGCTGAAGCTGCCGATCGAAACCGACGCCTTGCACGCCGCGGCGGTGGAATGGAGCGTCACCCGCGGCGCCCGCTCCGGCCGGGTGGCGTGGCAGTTCGTCCAGGACATGGCGGGGCGGCTCGGGGTGGCGGGCTGACCGGTCAGCGCCGGCGCAGCGCCCGCTCCTCCGCCTCCAGCGCCAGGCGGCACACCGCGAAGCAATGGGCTTGTGTCATCGCCGTCTCGGTGCGGTCGCGCAGGTCGTTCGCGAAGGCACGGAACGTCAAAACCGGCACCCCGGCACAGGCGATGTGCTCGGTCTTGGTATTGGTGACCAGGAACAGGTGCTGCCCGCCCTCGCGCCCGGCGAGATCGAGGTTCTTGCGCAGCTCGATATAGCCCTCGGTGCCGACGATGAAGGCACGGCCGTCGCCCCAGTCGGCCAGCCCGTCCGGGGTGAACCAGTGCATCTGCATCGTGCCAGTCGCAACATCGTTGCGCAGGATCATCTCGCCCCAATCCTGGAAGTCCCCGACCGGCGTGCGCTCCGGCGCCACCGTGCGAATCGCGGCATGAACGATCTCGGCGTCCGTCCGCCCGGTCAGGTGCAGGAAGGCGTCGATCTGGTGGCAGCCGATATCGACCAGGATCGAGCCGTTGCTGCGCGCATCCCAGAACCAGTCCGGCCGCGTCGCCGGGTTCAGCCGGTGCGGCGCCATCGTGGTGGTGGAGACCAGGCGGCCGATCGCGCCCTGCTGCACCAATTCGCGCGCCCGCGCGCTGGCCGGCGACTGGAAGCGCTCGCCGAACACCACGGCGAAGAACCGCCCGGTCTCGGCCACCGCCGCCTCGACGGCCGCCAGGTCGGCGCGCGTGGTGATCCCTGGCTTGTCGGCCAATACG
>JANXSA010000657.1 GCA_025352915.1 Rhodospirillales bacterium
TTGCGTTCCTGGCGGTGCGCGCGCGGTGCGGCGGCGGCGGCGCGGCCGGGTGGACGTTGGAGTGGGAGTGGCCGGTCGCGGCAGGTGGATGGCGGGCGTGGTGCGGCGCGGCTTGGTGGCGCGGGGGCGCTGGCGGGTGCTACGGGGCGCATGGGCGGATTTCGGGTGTGCCGGGCGATGTTGGGTTTGGCGGGGATGGCTGGGGGCCGGCAAGGGGAGATCGCCGGCCTGCCAAAGCTGGAGGAGTTGTTCCAAGCGACCGAAAATGCGCGCGAAGATGGACGCGATCAGGGCATCCAGCCATTGGACACACGTCTCCCGCGCCTGCGCGGTGCCGCGCAGGCGGGCGATCTGGTCGCCGAGGGAGGGTGCATGTGTTTCCATGCGACGGATAATAACTAACTGACGATGGGATGGCAAGGAAAAAATTTAGGAGGTGAGGATTTTTTTGAGGCTTTGGGGCCGGCAAGGAAGAGCCCCCCTCCGGCTCCCCCCGCCCAAGCGCGAGGGGAGAGAAGTCAGGAGTGGATGAAGAAGGAGGAAGCGTGGATCCTTCGCTACGCTCAGGACGAGGTTTTTTTGCTTCTTTTTGTTCACAAAAAGAAGATTCTTACTCTTGGAGGTATGGATTGCGCTGGCGTTCGACGCCGAGGCTTGAGCCGTTGCCGTGGCCGCAGATGAAGCTGATGTCGTCGCCGAGGGGGAGGAGTTTGGTTTTGATGGCTTCGATCAGGGCCGGGCCGTCGCCGTAAGGGAAGTCGGTGCGGCCGACCGAGCCTTGGAAGATGACATCGCCGACGAAGGCCAGGCGGAGGGTTTTTTCGACGAAGACGATGTGGCCGGGGGTGTGGCCGGGGCAGTGCAGGATGTCGAAGGTGAGGCCGATGGTCTCGACAGTGTCGCCTTCGACGAGGAAGCGGTCGGGGGTGACGTTGCGCAGGCCGTTGAAGCCGAGTTCCTTGGCCTGGGCCTCGATGCCGTCCAGCAGGAAGCGGTCGCGTTCGTCGGGGCCGACGATCGGCACGGTGGGCCAGCCTCGGGCGGTATAGTCGAGGTCGATGGTGCCTTTGGTGGCGAGCGCACCGCCGGCGTGGTCGAGGTGGCCGTGGGTGAGGAGGATGGTTTCGGCCTGGAGTTCGTGTTGCACCAGGACATCGAGGATGCGGCCGGGTTCGCCGCCGGGATCGACGATCAGGCAGCGCTTGGTCTCGGTGTTCCACAAGACGGTGCAGTTCTGCTGGAACACGGTGACGGGCACGATGGCGATGCGGTAGTCGGACATTGGGCGCTCCGGTGGTGCGGGCGGTGGGCTTACCGGGGCGGGGGGGGGCTGTCTACTGGGCGGGCAAGGGAGGAGAGGAGGAAGTCTTCTTTTTGTGAACAAAAAGAAGCAAAAAAACTTTATCCGTTGGCGGATGTGAGATTTCTTGTCGTGTCTGACGGTATGTTGGAAGAAGAAATCGTGGGTCCTTCACTTCGTTCAGAATGACGGAATTAAAATGAGTGAAGTTTTTTTGCTTCTTTTTGTTCACAAAAAGAAGTCTTTTTGCCTTGTGCAAGAGGGGTGGAATGCCAAAGCGCATTCCACCCTGCGGGGTGAGGTTCAGGCGGGTTCGGTGTCGAGTGCGTAGCCGGCGGCGCGGACGGTTCGGATGATGTCGAGGTCGCCTTCGGCGTTGATGGCTTTGCGCAGGCGGCGGATGTGGACGTCCACGGTGCGGGGTTCGACGTGGATGTCCGGGCCCCAGACGGCGTTCAGCAGTTCCTCGCGGGTGAAGACGCGGGCGGGGTGGTGCATGAAGAATTCGAGCAGGCGGAATTCGGTGGGGCCGAGATGGATCGGGCGGGCGTTGCGCTGCACGCGGTGGGCGGCGAGGTCCAGGGTGATGTCGTGGAATTCGAGGCGGCCCTTGGCCGGCACGGCGGAGGAGCGGCGGAGCAGGGCGCGGATGCGGGCCATCAGCGCCTCGATGCCGAAGGGCTTGGTGATGTAGTCGTCGGCGCCGGTGTTGAGTGCCCTGACGGCGTCCTGGTCCTCGGTGCGGGCGGTCAGCATGATGACCGGGAGTTCGCGGGTTTCGGGCCGGCGGCGGATCTGGCGGCAGACTTCGATGCCGGACATTACCGGGAGCATCCAGTCCAAGAGGACGAGGTCGGGGGTGGCTTCGGCGATGCGGTCCATCGCTTCCTGGCCATCCGTTGCTTCTTCGACGCGAAAGCCCTGTTTTTCCAGGTTGTAGCGCAGCATGGTGGCGATGGCGGCTTCGTCTTCGACGACGAGGATCAGCGGGCGGGCGGTGTGGTCGGACATTGCTCGGTGCCTGTGGGTTTGGCGGTGGCGACGGTGGTGTTGCGGG
>JANXSA010000704.1 GCA_025352915.1 Rhodospirillales bacterium
GGCCGATCCTCGGCAGCGATCCGCACCGCGCCCACCAACTGCCGTCGCTGCGCTACATCGTCCACCTCAACGGTCCCGGCCTGGACGCCATCGGCGCCGGCGAGCCGGCCATCCCCGGCATCTCGTTCGGCCATAACGGCACTGCCGGCTTCTCGCTCACCATCTTCCCGATGGACCAGGCCGACCTCTACGTCTACGAAACGAAACCCGGCCACCCCGACCTCTACCGCTTCGGCGGCGGCTGGGAACGCATGACCACCATCCGCGAAATGGTCCGCGTCCGCTCCGCCACCGACCAGCAGGTCGAATTGAAATTCACCCGCCACGGCCCCGTCGTGAAGCAAGACCCGCGCAACAACCGCGCCTATGCCATCCGTTCGGTCTGGTCCGAGCCCGGCACCGCCGCCTACTACACCAGCCTCGCCTGCATGCAGGCCAAGACCCCCGAGGAATACGCCGCCGCCGTCGCCCACTGGAAGACGCCGACGATCAACCACGTCTATGCCGACACCGCGGGCAACATCGCCTGGATGTCCTCCGGCATGGTGCCCTATCGCCGCAACTTCGACGGCCTGTTGCCGGTCCCCGGCGACGGGCGCTACGAATGGGACGGCTTCGTCGCGCCCACCGACCTCCCCCGCGAAATCAACCCGGAAAAAGGCTTCTTCGCCACCGCCAACGAAATGAACCTGCCGGCGGACTATCCGATCGACGAACGCCGCGTCGGCTTCGAATGGTCCGAGCACTCGCGCACCGATCGCATCCACCAGGTCCTGGCCGAACAGGAAGCCCACACCATCGAGCAATCGATGAAGCTGCAAACCGACAGCCTGTCCATTCCCGGCCAGCGCGTGCAGGCGGTGATCGCTCACCTGCAAGGGGAGGGCGACCTCGCCGGCGCGCTCGAACTCCTGCGCGGCTGGGACGGCAAGCTGACCCGCGACAGCGCGGCCGGCGCCCTGTTCGAGCTGCTGTGGACCAAGCACCTCAAGCCGGCGATGCTCGACCGGCTGATCCCCGACCCCACGATCCGCCCGCTGATGGCCCCCGGCGATCACGAGACGCTGCTCGGCATGCTGGAAGGCATGGACCCGCGCATCGGCGACCGCGACGCCCTGCTGCGCCAAACCCTGGCCGCCGCCTTCGCCGACGCAAGCGCCCGCATGGGCGACAACCTCGCCAACTGGGCCTGGGGCAGCCTGCACCACGGCAAGTTCGTCCATCCGCTATCCGCCGTCCGCCCGGGCTTCCCGGAAGTCGGGCCGCTGCCAAAAGCCGGCTCCGGTTCCGTGGTGATGAACGCCGGTTACCGCCCGTCCGATTTCCGCGTCACCTCCGGCGCCTCCTTCCGCATGGTGCTGGATATCGGCAACTGGGATGCCTCGGTCACCGTCAACGCGCCGGGCCAATCCGGCGACGTCCGCAGCCCGCATTACGCGGCACTCGCGCCGAAATGGGCGGCCGAGGAATACGTGCCAATGCTCTACAGCCGCGCCGCGGTCGACGCCGCCGCCAGCGTGGTGATCAAGCTCACACCCGCGGAGTGAGCCAACTCCTGACCCTCGCGGCCGGCCGGGCGCAGCTGCGCCTGGCCCCCGCGATCGGCGGCTCGATCGCCGACTGGTATCTGGGCGACACCCCCGTCATGCGCCCGATCCAGCCCGGCGCCATCGCGGAGAACAACCCGCGCGGCCTCGCCAGCTACCCGCTGGTCCCGCTCTCCAACCGCGTCGCCAACCGCCGCTTCTCCTTCGCCGGCCTGTCCTACGACCTGCCGGACTTGCTCAACGGCCAGTTCATCCACGGTGCCGGCTGGATGCTGCCCTGGATGGTCGCCGACTCCGGCCCCAGCCACGCCACGCTGCGCCTCGACTGGCCCGGCGGCGAACTCTGGCCCTTCGCCTTCTCCGCCGAACAGCACTTCACCCTCGCCGAGGACGGCCTGCGCCACGACCTCAGCGTCCGCAATGCCGCCGAACACCCGGTGCCGGTCGCAATCGGCTCCCACCCGTTCTTCCCCCGCACCCCCCAGGCCCGGCTTTACTTCGCCGCCCAGCATGTCTGGCTCCAGGACGACCACCGCATCCCCACCCGCCGCGTCGAAACCCCCGCCCACTGGGACCACCGCCACGGCATGGAAGTCGGCCGCGTCACCCTGGACCACTGCTTCGCCTCCTGGAACGGCATGGCGCGCATCGTCTGGCCCGAGCACGCCCTGGCACTCTCCATCGCCGCCGACCCGATCTTCCGCCACGCCATCGTCTACGTCCCCGAAGGCCGCGACTTCTTCGCCTTCGAGCCAGTCAGCAACATGACCGACGGCATCAACCGCATCGACGGCGCAACCGACCACGGCATGACCATCCTGCGCCCCGACGAGGAAATCGCCGGCACCATCCGCTTCAGCCTGGAAGCCGCGCAATGAGCATCTCCACCGCAAGCTACGCCAGCCTCGTCAACCGCGCCGTCCTGATCACCGGCGGCGCCTCCGGCATCGGCGCCCACATGGTCCGCGAATTCGCCGCCCAAGGTGCGAACGTCACCTTCATCGACATCGACGAAGAATCCGCAGCCATCCTCACCACCGAAATCCCCCAGGCGAAATTCATCCCCTGCGACGTCACCGACATCCCCGCCCTGCGCGCCGCCATCGCCGCCGCCGGAAACACCGAAGTCCTGATCAACAACGCCGCCCGCGACGACCGCCACGCCATCGAAACGGTCGAGCCAGAATACTGGCGCCGCACCCTCGCCCTCAACCTCGACCACCAGTTCTTCGCCACCCAAGCCGTCCTGCCCGCCATGCAGGCCCGCAAATCCGGCGCCATCATCATGATGGGCTCGATCTCCTGGATGCGCGCCCGTGGCGGCATGGTCGGCTACACCACCGCCAAGGCCGCCATCAACGGCATGACCCGAACCCTGGCCCGCGAACTCGGCGAGCACGGCATCCGCGTCAACTCGATCGTCCCCGGCGCCATCAACACCGAACGCCAAGCCGCCCTCTGGCGCACCCCGGATTCCGACCGCCAAATCCTGGAAAACCAGGCCCTCAAAATCCCCCTCGACGGCAGCCACGTCGCCCGAATGGCGCTGTTCCTCGCATCCGACGAAGCCAACGGCCTGACCGGCCAAAACTTCCTGGTCGATGCCGGCATGACGCTCAACTGAAGGAAGGCCAGGGCTCTGCCCTGGACCCGCTGGGGCC
>JANXSA010000005.1 GCA_025352915.1 Rhodospirillales bacterium
GATTCGCCATGCCATGCCAGGACACATTTGACTCCCCCTTATTCGACGGACAACCGTCAGAATCTCAGTTTTTCCCAAACCGTGGCAATCCGGACTCACCCCAGCGCTATGGAGTCGCCACTTTCAGCGCGCGGCACTAGGGCAGTGATTTGGGGGTGCCGCTGGCGCATCTATCGCGAGGCACTTTATGGACCATCTCATTTCCGCAGCAATGTGGCATATTGCATCGACGACACTTTTGGCGGCCTCGGTAAAGGTAGCTCTGCTATCGAATTTTGGCCCAGGAGTGCTGGCCAATTTTGGCCCACCCCCCGTCCTTCAACCTACGGTCGCCCGATCAGATCGGGAGGCCTTTTGTGGACTGGAAAGCCAAAGTGGATTTGTTCGAGCAGCTCCGTCGGGAGCATGAGTTTGGGATCGGCACGATCACCGGTGTAGCGGCGAAGTTCGGTGTTCATCGGCGCGTTGTTCGCCGGGCAATTGCCAGTGCGCTGCCCCCGCCGCACCAGTATCCCGGCCGGAGCAAGCCCAAGCTGAGCGCAGTGGAGGCCTTCATCGACACAGTGCTCGACGAGGACCGCCGCGCCCCGCGCAAGCAGCGCCACACGGCACGGCGTATTTATCGCCGGATCCTGACGGAGTTCCCCGACGCCGTCGTTGCTGAGTCGACGGTGCGCAACCACGTCCGCGAGCGCAAACACCAGATGGGCCTACTACGGCGCGAGACGTTCGTGCCGCAAAGCTACAGTTGGGCGCAGGAGGCCCAGATCGACTGGTATGAGGCCTGGGTCGATCTCGGTGACGAGCGGACCAAGGTTCAGGTGTTCGCGATGCGCTCAATGGCCAGCGGGGCTGCATTCCACCGGGCCTACCTGCACGCGACCCAACAGGCATTCCTGGAGGCGCACGAGCATGCCTTCGCTTACTTCGGCGGCGTGTTTCACCTGCTGCGCTACGACAATCTGGCCAGCGCGGTGCGCAAGATCCTGCGCGGCTATCGGCGGGAGGAGACGGTTCGGTTCATGGCGTTCCGCTCGCACTGGCGGTTTGCCGCCGAATTCTGCACGCCAAGCGAGGGGCATGAGAAGGGCGGCGTTGAAGGTGAAGTCGGCTACTTCCGGCGCAATCATTTGGTTCCGGTCCGGCGTTTCGTTGGCGTCAGCCAAGCTGATCGAAACGCTTGGGTGCCGAGCGTCGCCGACCTCGATGCGCTGAACGTACTGTTCCTGAGCGGTTGCCGTGCGGACGAAGCGCGGGTGCTGGATGGCCGCACGCAATCTGTCGGCACCGCGCTGGCCGAGGAGCGTGGTCATCTACTGCCGTGCGTGGTGGAAAGCTTCGACCTGGCCGACGTGGTGTTCCCACTCGATCGCGTTTGGTTGGCGGCAGCCAAGCTGCCCAAACGCGGACTCGTGGACAAGCACGGCTGCGTGACGGTGAAGACCAACTTCTATTCCGTGCCAGCCCGCGCGGGCACGCGGGTGGAAGCACGGGTGCATCCGCTGCATGTCGAGGTTTGGCACGCTGGTCGCCTGATTGCCCGCCACGAACGCTGTCACAGCCGCCGCCAGCATGTGCTCGATCTCGAGCACTATCTCGATGTGCTGGGCCAGAAGCCGGGTGCCTTCGCCGGGTCCAAACCGCTGGCGCAATGGCGCGCCGCCGGTCGCTGGCCCGCCTGCTACGACGAACTCTGGGACCGGCTGCGGGCGCGGCACGGCAAGCAGAATGGAACCTCAGCGTTTCGATGCGTCGGCATACCGACGAAACGCTAGACCCGGGCCATGGTGGAGGTGCTCGGACTGGGCCGGGAGTTTGGCCATGACGCGCTGCGAACGGCCGTCGCGTCCACGGTATCGCTCGGCGCCTGTGACGTGGCGGCAGTGCGGTATCTGCTGACCGAGACGGGCCTGCACAAAGCCAAACCTGCCCTAATCGATGTCGGTGTGCTGGCCCGCTACGATCGGCCGATGCCGAGTGTCGCCGACTACGACACGCTGTTGGTCTCCACGCCCTGCGTCGGGACCGCGTGATGCAGGATCTTCAGGACCAGGCCATTCGCCAGCACTGCAAGGCGCTGCGCATGCCGACGATCGGCGGCCAGTTCGCCCGGCTGGCCGAGGCCGCGACCCGGGAGGGTCAATCCCATGCCGGCTATCTCGAGGCGTTGCTGGCGGCCGAGATGGAGGAGCGTGAGAGCCGCGCGATCACCCGCCTGCTGCATGAGGCGAAGCTGCCGCGGATGAAGACCCTGGACGCGTTCGAGTTCGATCGCTCCAGCGTCTCGGCCGCCCAACTGCGCACGCTGGCCGAGGGCGACTATGTGGCCAAGGCCGAACCGATCCTGTTGGTCGGCGAGGCAGGCACCGGCAAAACCCATCTGGCGACCGGGCTGTGCGTCGCCGCCTGTCGTCAGCGGCGGCGGGTGCGGTTCACCACGGCGACTGCGCTGATCAACGAACTGGCCGAGGCCGCGCACGCCAACCAACTCAGCCGCGCGCTCGGTCGATGGGAACGGCTCGACCTGATCTGTATTGACGAGTTGGGTTACGTGCCGCTGGCCGAAACCGCGTGTGAACTGATGTTCCAGGTGATCGCCGACCGGGCGGAGAAGGCGGCGGTGATCGTCACCACCAACCTGCCGTTCTCGGAGTGGTCGCACGTCATCCCCAACCCGCGTCTGTGCAAAGCGCTGATCGATCGGCTGGCCGACCAGGCGCACATCATCACGACGGGTTCGGACTCTTACCGGTTCCGCCGCACCACGGCGCAGCGGAAGGCAGGAAAATCATGACAGGGAGGGTAGAAAAACGCCGCTGACCTGCTGAGCCGGGCCTCGGCCCGGCTCAGCAGGTCAAACACCGGGGGGTGGGCCAATATTCGTCAGCACAAGTGGGCCAATATTCATTGTCACAGC
>JANXSA010000055.1 GCA_025352915.1 Rhodospirillales bacterium
GGCGGCCGGCGCGCGCGGCACCGGCAACGGCGCGGGGGGGGGGCAGGGCGGGGCATCGTCCTTCGCCACCCTTTTGCGCGCCTTTGGCGGTGGCGGCGGCAGCGGCGGCAGCACCGCGGCGGCGAGCGGCGGCGGTGGCGCGGGCGACAACAACCCGGGCAACAACGCCAGCGGTGCGACGGCGGGCTCTGGCGGCGGCACCTTCGGGGCTGGCGGCGGCAGCGGCGGTTCGGGCGGCGGCTCGGAGCGCGTCGGCGGCGGCGGTGGCGCCGGTGTTGCCGCCGGTGGCGCGGGCCAGGCCGGGGGGTATGCCGCCGATGCCGGGTGCGGCGGCGGTTCGGGCGGCGGTATCAGCGCCGGCAACGCGACCTTCGCCGGCGGCACCACCCCGCTGTTCAACACCAGCGGCAGCAATGCCGGCGGCGTGGCACCGGGCGGCGCCGGTATCCCGCCGATCAGCTTTGCCTATGGCCAGCCGGTCAGCATGGGCGGGCCGGGCGGTGCCTCTGCGACGGCGGCGGCCGGCGGTGCCGGGGCCGGCGGTCAGACCCCCGGCGGCGGCGGCGGCGGGGGCGGCGCGTCACAGACCGGCCAGACCGGCGGGCTCGGCGGACTCGGCGGCGGCGGCCTGGTCATTGTCTACGAGTGGTAGGGCGGCCCGATGGAACCGATAATTGAAGGTGAGGACAGCATGGCATCAGAACCCCGCGCGCCGCGCGTCATGGCGGCGCGCAGCACCACATCGCGCGCCGACCTGGCCGCCCTGGCCGAACGGGTGACGCGGGTTGAGACCATCGCCGAGCATTTGCAGGAGACGCTGTCGCGCATCGACGTCAACCTGGACAAGATGCAGCAGAAGATCGACGCCCTGGGCAACAGCATGGCGCAGGGCATCGGCGGGCTGCGGGTGGGCGCGGTGGTCGGCCAGGTGGCGGCGGGCATCGTCGGCTTTTTAGCTGCGCGTTTCTGGCCGGGGGGGAAGTAGCGCGCGCACCCCCGGGCATTGTATGTCTGTGCGGTGCGCGGGGCCCGTCCCGCGCGGCGGTGCGGGTGCGCGATGCGGTTTCTTCAGTTGCATGGCCAGGCGGAGGAGCTTGCGGCCTTCGGGCTCAACCCCGAGGCGGTGACCTGGGCCCTGCGCGGGCCAGGGGGGCGCGGGCCAGGGGGGCGCGGGCCAGGTGGCACCACGCCGCGGCTGATGCGCGGCGTGCCGGCGGAGGTGCGCCAGTACATCACCCGCGAATTCCACGGCGCCGGGGTGTCGATCGACGGGCTGCGCGCCGGCGCGCTGCGCTGTCCCGATCCCTGGACCGGGGCGATGCTGAGCACGCTCGGGGTGTTCACCAGCCATTCGCGCGGGGGCATGCCGGCCGACCTGCTGCCGTTGTTTTATGCGTTCCAATCGCCAGTCGGCGGCGAGATCTGGCTGTGCCTGTGGGGCACCTATGGCAAGCCGGCGATGCTGTATCTGCCGCGGCTGGATATCGCGGTGCATGATTTTCTCACCCATGACGTCAATTCCACCCCGGCGGCGCCGCTGCATGACATGCTGATGGGCTCGCTCGGCGCGTTTCGCGTGCTGCTCGGCGAGGCCAGCCGGCCGGAGCGCGGCGAGCGCATCGGGCTGCTCGACATGCCCGACAATTACGGCCACCAGATGCTGGAGAATCTGTCCGGCATCCAGCGCCTGGCCGATGAGGGGCTGTTGCCGGCGCTGGAGGAGCTGTGGGTCACCGGCCCGGAGTTCTTCGGTCCGGTCGAGGATATTTTCCCTGAGTTGCAAGGCCGGGTGCGGCGCTTTGCTAATCGCTGGGACCTGTTCGAGCCGCTGCTGCGGGTGCGCCACCGGCGGCTGTTCCGCATCGGCTCGAACGTGTTCCAGGCGCGGCTGCGCGCGCGCATCCTGGCCAGTTGTCCGGTTGCCGGGCGGGCGGCCGAGCGCACCGAGCGGCCGTTGATCGCGGTTACCGTGCGCTCCTCCGGCCGGCGTTGCCTCAATCTCGCCGAGGCGGTGGCTGGCATGTACCGTGATCTGTCGCAGCACCTGCCGGGGCTGGGCATTGTGCTGGATGGCTGGGTGTTTCCGGAATCCGAGCTGGTGCTGCGTTCCAGTGTCGCCACCGCGCTGTCGGACCCGTTCCGCGAGCGGCTGATGGCGGAGATGGCCGAGGCCCGCATGATCCGCGACGCGCTGCCGCCGCATGCGGTGGTCGACAACCTGATCGGCCTGTCGATGCGCGAGTCGCTCGGCGCGCTGCGTTCGGTGCGCGGCTATCTCGCCCATGTCGGCACGTTGCAGCACAAGCTGGCGATGTTCGGGGCCAGCGGCGGCGTGGTGCACGCCCCCACCCAGCAATTGAGCCGCATCGAAAGCGGGCCGTTCCAGAGCGAAGTCGGCCAGGCGCCGCGCTTCCTGCCGCCGGCCGCGGTCACTGACGCCGCAGTGGACAACGCCCGCGGCGAACGCTTCCACAACTACCGTATCACTGATCTTGGTGTTCTTAGTTCTCAGATGGTCGAGGTTTTGGACGAAACCTAATGGATAAAAGTTTTTTGTTTCTTTTTTTCAAAAAAGAAAGCGTTTTCTTTTTTTGAAAAAAAGAAACAAAAAACTTTTATCCATTAAGGCTCAGTGATCAGGCGGATTTCGGTGAGGGCGATGGCCATGCTGCGCGGGTCCTGAGAGCCGGGGATCGCATCGCGGATGCGCAGGAAGACCGGCAGCGCCAGCGTGATCTCGTGGTGGCCGCGCCGCAGGGCCATGGTTGCGGTCTCGACGATGCGCCATTGGGCACCCAGCGCGCGCACGGCGAATTCAACCGGC
>JANXSA010000094.1 GCA_025352915.1 Rhodospirillales bacterium
CCGATGTGGCCGGTCCACACCTGGCTGCCGGACGCCCATGTCGAGGCGCCGACCGCCGGCTCGGTCATCCTGGCCGGCGTGCTGCTGAAAATGGGCGCCTACGGCTTCCTGCGCTTCTCCGTCCCCATGCTGCCGGACGCCACCGCCTATTTCGCCCCGATGATGTTCACCCTGTCGGTGGTCGCGGTGATCTACACCTCGCTGGTCGCCCTGGCGCAGACCGACATGAAGAAGCTGATCGCCTATTCCTCGGTCGCCCATATGGGCGTGGTCACCATCGGCATCTTCACCGTCAACGAACAGGGCATCTCCGGCGCGCTGTTCCAGATGCTCAGCCACGGCGTCGTCTCCGCCGCCCTCTTCCTCTGCGTCGGCGTGGTTTACGACCGCATTCATTCCCGCGACATTGCCCGCTACGGCGGGCTCGCCGACCGCATGCCGAAATACGCCCTGGCCTTCATGCTGTTCTCCATGGCCTCGGTCGGCCTGCCCGGCACCGCCGGCTTCGTCGGCGAATTTTTGGTCCTCGTCGGCGCCTTCCGCGTGAATTTCTGGCTCGCGGCCCTCGGCAGCCTCGGCATGATCCTGGGTGCGGCCTACATGCTCTACCTCTACCGCCGGGTGATCTTCGGCAGCATCACCCGCGACGACCTGAAATCGATCGTCGACCTTTCCCCGCGCGAAATCGCCGTCTTCGCTCCGCTGGTCTTCCTCACCCTGTGGATGGGCATCTACCCCTCCAGCTTCTCGGTGTTCTGGGACGCCACCGTCGCGGCCATGGTCGAAAAGCACCTGGCCGCCCTTGCCAGCGCCACCAAGCTGGCCGGAGTGCTCGCCCCATGAACGCTCACATCGTGAACTGGCAAATCGCGCTGCCCGAAATCGTGCTGTCCTGCGCCGGCATGGCGATCCTGATGTATGGCGTGATCGCCCGCGGCGAAAAAACCTTCTTCGCCGCCTCGATGATGGTGGTCGCCGCCCTGCTGCTGACCGCCGTGCTGGTGATGTCCGGCGTCTCCGGCAACGGCTATCACGGCCTGTTCGCCGTCGACGCCTATAGCGGCTTTGCCAAGCTGCTGATTCTGACCGCGGTCGGCCTCTGCGTGGTGCTCTCGCTCGACTACAACGAACACGCCAACCTGCGGCGCTTCGAATTCCCCATCCTGATGCTGTTCTCCACCGTCGGCATGATGCTGATGGTCTCGGCCAGCAGCCTGATGACGCTGTATCTCGGCCTCGAACTGATGAGCCTGTCGATCTACGTGCTCGCCGCCTTCGCGCGCGACGAGCGCCGTTCCGCCGAAGCCGGCCTGAAATACTTCGTCCTCGGCGCACTGGCATCCGGCCTGCTGCTCTACGGCATCTCCCTGGTCTATGGCTTCGCCGGCAGCATGTCCTTCGACGACATCGCCCGCGCCATGGCTGACCCCAAAATCGCCTCACCCGGCCTGACCGTCGGGATCGTCTTCATCGTCGCCGGCCTGTCCTTCAAGATCTCGGCCGTCCCCTTCCACATGTGGACCCCGGACGTCTACGAGGGCGCCCCCACCCCGGTCACCGCCTTCATGGGCACCGCCCCCAAAGTCGCCGCCATGGTCCTGCTGGTCGGCCTGCTCGCCGGCCCGTTCGGCAACCAGCTCGCCCAATGGCAGCAGCTGATCGTCCTGGTCTCCATCGCCTCGATGCTGCTCGGCTCGCTCGCCGCCATCCAGCAATCCAACATCAAGCGTCTGATGGCCTATTCCTCGATCGGCCACATGGGCTACGCACTGATCGGCCTGGCCGCCGGCACCGCGGACGGCGTGCGCGGCGTGCTGATCTATCTGCTGACCTACGTCTTCATGAACGCTGGCACCTTCGCCTGCATCATCGCCATGCGCCGCCAGGGCAAGAACGTCGAAGGCGTCTCCGACCTCGCCGGCCTCGGCCGCACCGACCCGATGCTGGCCATGGCGATCGCCGTGTTCATGTTCTCGATGGCCGGCATCCCGCCCTTCTCCGGCTTCTGGGGCAAATACTTCATCTTCACCGCGGCGGTCCAACAGGGCATGTGGGCGCTGGCGGTGATCGGCGTGCTCACCAGCGTGATCGGCGCCTACTATTACATCCGCATCATCAAGGTGATGTATTTCGACGATGCCGCTCCGGCCTTCGACGCCCGCCCGGCCTCGCTGTCCTTCGTCGCCGCCGCCGGCGGCCTGTTCACCACCTTCTTCTTCGTCTTCCCCGCCCCGGTGGTCGCCGCCGCCCAGGCCGCGGCCCGGGTGCTCTTCCCGTGACCCCATCCTCCAGCCGCCCGTCATGGCGGCTGGAAGTCTACGACGAACTCCCCTCCACCTCCGACCTCGTGCGCACCCGCGCCGAGGACGGCGAGCCCGCGGGCCTGGCCGTAATCGCCCGCCACCAAACCCACGGCCGCGGCAGCCGTGGCCGCGCCTGGTCCACCCCGGTCGGCAACCTCGCCATCTCCATCCTCCTGCGCCCCGATCTCGCCATCCGCGACGCCGCCTGCATGTCCCTCCTGACCGGCCTGGCGCTGGCCGAAGCCGTCGCCGCCATCCTCCCCCCCGGCCCCACCCTGGCGCTGAAATGGCCGAACGACCTCATGCTGAACCGCCAAAAACTCGCCGGCATCCTGCTCGACAGCCACGGCGACGGAGCCGGCAGGGTGGCCTGGCTGATCCCCGGCATCGGCGTCAACCTCGCCTACGCGCCCGAACT